>NZ_JBHWUU010000042.1:40837-78865 GCF_042737375.1 Streptomyces sp. NPDC060000 | reverse complement strand
GCACCGGGCCCGTCGTCGGGCTCGAGGGGGTGGCTACTTCGTCCACTCCGCCCAGGGGATGTTCCAGCCGTTGAGGCCGTTGGCCGGGTTGACCGTCGGGTCGGTGGAGTTCTTCACGACCACCACGTCGCCGACCATCGAGTGGTTGAAGAACCACGCGGCCGAGACGGAGCTGTCGTAGCCGCCGCGCACGTCCCGCAGACCGATGCAGCCGTGGCTGGCGTTGTAGTTGCCGAAGGCGTCGCCGCCCCAGTAGTTGCCGTGCACGAAGGTGCCGGAGTCGGTCAGGCGGATGGCGTGCGGGACGTCCTTGATGTCGTACTCGCCGTCGTAGCCGACCGTGTCGCCGTTCATCCTGGTCACGGTGAACTTCTCGCTCATGACCATCTGGCCGTTCCAGGTGGCGTACCCGGGCTTGCCGGTGGTGACCGGGATGGTCTTGACGACCTTGCCCTCCTGCGTCACCTTCATCGTGTGCTTCTTGGCGTCCACGACGGACACCTGGTCGCGGCCGATGGTGAAGGTGAGGGTCTTGGCCTGCTTGCCGTAGACGCCCTTGCGGCCCTCGACGCCGTCGAGGTTCAGCTTCACCGTGACCTTGGTGCCGGCCTTCCAGTACTTCTCGGGCCGGAAGTCGAGGCGGTCGTTGCCGAACCAGTGGCCCTGGACGTCGACGGCCGGCACGGTCGTGACGGTGATGGCCTTCTTCACGTCGTCCGGGTGGGTGATGCCCCGGGTGAAGCGCACCGAGAACGGCATGCCGACGCCGACCGTGGAACCGTCCTCGGGCGTGAAGTTGCCGGTGAAGGTGTTCTGCGGGCTCAGCGTGGTGAAGGACGAGTCCTCGGCGGCCGTACGGCCCTCGGAGTCCTTCGCGACGGCGTGCACCTGGTACTTGGTGGACGCGGCCAGGTGAGTGGCCGGCGTCCAGCCGGCGCCGTCCGCGGAGATCGCGCCGGCGACCGCCGCGCCCGCGTCGTCCTTGACGACGACCTCGGTCAGTTTGCCCTTGGCTGCCGTCACCTTCAGGATGCCGCTGGTGTCGACGTCCTTGGCGCCGGTCTTCGGGGCGATGGTCACGACCGCCTCCGACTGCTTGCTCTCGGCGGCGGCCGAAGCGCCCTTGCCGTCGGAGCCCGCGTCCTTCGCGGACCCGGAGTCCGGGTCCCCGCCCCCGCCGCAGGCCGTGACGGCCAGCAGCAGCCCCCCGACGATCAGCGCCAGCCGCCTGTCACGGCCGCGTGAGCGTCCCCCAACCGACGCCCCCGATATCGGTCGCACGTTCAAAGTCGTTCTCCCCACTCCCCCGGGCCCTCCCCGGGCCCGCACCGCGACGCGTCCCCCGCGTTCGCCGCATATTAACCACATGGTCAACGGCCCGGACGGGACAGGATTGTCACCGTTCAGTCCCAACTTGGACCATGAGAACGCGGGGAAGGTTGCACCGAGGACGAGGTCAGTTCAGGGCGTCGCCGGCGATCCACTCCTTCCAGCCCAGGTTCCAGCCGCCGAGCCCGTTGTCCGGGGCGACCTGCTTGTCCTTGCTGTGGACGACCTCGATGACGTCCCCGACGAGCGAGCGGTCGAAGAACCAGCCCGCGGGCGTGTCCGAGGCGCCGCCCTTGACGTCCCTGAGGCCCACGCAACCGTGGCTCACGTTGGCCCTGCCGAAGACGTCCTCCGCCCAGTAGTTGCCGTGCAGGAAGGTGCCGGAGTTCGTCAGACGCATGGCGTGCGGCACGTCCGGGATGTCGTACTCGCCCTTGCCGTCGGCCTTCTTGAAACCGACCGTGGCGCCGTTCATCCGGGTCAGCTCGAGCATCTCGGTGACCACCATCTTGCCGTTGTAGGTGGTGTTCTTCGGCGCCCCGGCCGTGATCGGCACGGTGGCCAGCAGGTCACCGTCGCGGCGCACCTGCATGGTGTGTTTCGCCGCGTCCACCAGGGACACCTGGCTGCGCCCTACGGTGAAGGAGAACGACTTGTCCTGGAGCCCGTAGACCCCGGGCGCCCCCTCGACGTCCCGCAGTCCGAGGGTGACGGTGACCCGGGTGCCGGGCGCCCAGTACTCCTCGGGCCGGAAGTCGAGCCGGGTGTCGCCGAACCAGTGCGGCCGGACGTCCACCGCCGGTTCGGCCGTGACCCGGACGGCGCGCTGGACCGCGGCCCGGTTCTCGATCCCGCGGTTGAACTCCAGCGAGACGATCATCCCGGTGCCCACGGTGGAGCGGTTCTCGGGCGTGACGTAGCCGATGAAGCGTTCCTCGGGGACGTAGGTGGTGAAGGTGGTGTGCCGGGCCGAGCGGTTCCCGTCGCGGTCCAGGGCCACCGCGTCGACGGTGTAGCGGGCGGCGAGCCCGAGCCGGTCGTCGTCCGGCCGCCAGCTCAGGCCGTCCGCGGCGATCCTGCCCGGTACCGGGGTCTCCTGCGCGTCCTGCGACCTGACGACCTTCACCGACTCCAGCCGCCCGCCGGGCACCCGCACCCGCAGGCCCTGTTCGGGCCGCACGTCCTTCGTGCCGTCCTCCGGGACGACGCGGATGACCTCCTCGGGGGCCGGGGGTTTGCCGAGCACGCGGTCGAGACCGCTCCGGCTGTCCCCGCCGGAGCCGGTGCAACCGGCGGCCCCGGCCAGTAGTCCTGCCCATGTCAGTACGGCGGCCAATGCGACCCCCGCGCGCCGTGCGCGCCCATGTACGTGCCTCACACGGTGCCCAACGAGCGGGCATGCTCCGGGGAAACGTGAGTGCGAGGGCCGCTCTGGGCAGAAATGGGGGGAGGACGACGAGACGGGGAGCCGCGGCGGGACACCGTGCGCTCTTTTCCCACGTCGTCCCATGAGCCGCGGGAGGCTGAACGGTGTCCAGCGCAGCCGAGCAGGAGGCGGTGGCCGAGCGTGCCACGCCGGACACCGTCATGAACGGTGCGTCGCGCAAGGTGCCCGGCCCACCCGTGTGGCCGGGCGCGTCCACACCACTGGGCGCCCGGTTCCGGGTCGGCCCGGACGGGGTCGCGGGCACCAACTTCGCGCTGTGGGCGGGCGGGGCGGAGGCGGTCGAACTGTGCCTGTTCGACGAGAGGGGCCGGGAGACCCGCGCCCGGCTCACCGAACTCACGCACGAGATCTGGCACGGCTTCGTGCCGGGGATCATGCCGGGCCAGCGTTACGGCTACCGGGTGCACGGCCGCTGGGACCCGTGGACCGGCGGCCGCTGGAACCCGGCGAAACTGCTCCTGGACCCCTACGCCCGGGCGGTGGACGGCGAGTTCAGCCTGCCGCCGGAGGTCTACGGGCACGTCCGTGACTGGCCCCAGCAACAGGTCGCCGACACCGTGCGCGACGAACGGGACTCCGCGCCGCACGTCCCGAAGGGCGTCGTCGTGCACGATGACGACGACTGGGCCGACGACCGGCGTCCCAAGACGCCCTGGGCGGACTCGGTGATCTACGAGTTGCATGTGCGCGGCTTCACCCGGCTGCACCCGGGGATCCCGGAGGAACTGCGCGGCACCTACGCCGGTCTGGCGCACCCGGCGGCCGTGGAGCACCTGGTGAAGCTGGGCGTCACGGCGGTGGAGCTGCTGCCGGTCCACCAGTTCGCGCACGAGGACCATCTGTTGCGCAGGGGACTGAAGAACTACTGGGGCTACAACTCCATCGGCTACTTCGCCCCGCACGCCGCGTACGCCGCCGCCGGGACGACGGGCCAGCAGGTCGGCGAGTTCAAACGGATGGTGCGCGCCCTGCACGCGGCCGGGATCGAGGTGATCCTCGACGTCGTCTACAACCACACGGCGGAGGCCGGCGAGCTGGGGCCGACGCTGTCGCTGAAGGGCATCGACAACCGGGGCTACTACCGGGTGCAGTCGGACGCGCGCAGGTACGCCGACTACACGGGCTGCGGCAACACCCTGCACGTGGTCCAGCCGCATGTGCTGAGGCTGATCACCGACTCGCTGCGCTACTGGGTGACGGAGATGGGCGTCGACGGTTTCCGCTTCGACCTGGCGGCGGCGCTGGCCCGCTCCATGCACGACGTCGACATGCTGTCCCCGTTCCTCGCGGTGATCGCACAGGACCCGGTGCTGCGCCGGGTGAAACTGATCGCGGAGCCGTGGGACGTGGGGTCCGGGGGGTACCAGGTCGGTGCCTTCCCCCCGTTGTGGACGGAGTGGAACGACCGCTACCGCGACGCCGTACGGGACTTCTGGCGGCACGCGCTGCCGGACGTGCGGGAGATGGGCTACCGGCTGTCGGGGTCGAGCGATCTGTACGCGTGGGGCGGACGCCGGCCGTACGCGTCGGTCAACTTCGTCACCGCGCACGACGGTTTCACCCTGCGCGACCTGGTGTCGTACGACCGCAAGCACAACGAGGCCAACGGCGAGGGCAACCGGGACGGCACGAACGACAACCGTTCCTGGAACGGCGGGACCGAGGGCGACACGGCCGACGACCGCGTACTGGCGCTGCGGCGCCGGCAGTTGCGCAACCTGCTCACGACGCTGCTGCTGTCGACGGGCGTGCCGATGCTGGTCGCGGGCGACGAGCTCGGACGCACCCAGCGGGGCAACAACAACGCCTACTGCCAGGACAACGAGATCAGCTGGGTGGACTGGGGGCTGCTCGAGGAGCCGGGTTGGCGGGCCCTGTTCGACCTCACCGCCCGGCTGATCGCGCTGCGCCACCGCCATCCGGTGCTCCGCCGCCGCGCCTTCTTCTCCGGACGGGCGCACTCGGCGGACGGGCTGCGGGACCTCGCCTGGTTCACCGAGCGCGGCACGGAGATGACCGAGGGGGACTGGTACGCGCCCGCCGCGACCCTCGGGATGTACCTGTCCGGGCGGGACATCCCCGGCCGGGACGAGCGGGGCGCCCCGATCACCGACGACAGCTTCCTCGCCGTACTGCACGCCGGGGACCGGCCGGTGAGCTTCGTCCTGCCGGGGCCTCCGTGGGCGGAGCGGTACGAGGTGGTCGTCGACACGTCGAGGGAGGAACAGGCGCAGGCACCGGGAGTGACGCACCCGGCGGGGACGCCGGTGACGGTGCCGGGGCGGGCGGTCCTGCTGCTGCGGGTGGCGGGGTGAGGCAACGACGCGGCCGCCAACTCCCCTGCGGGTGCGCCGCACTCGGCCCGTCGGCGCAGGCCTCGGTCACCGCTCCGCCCGGCCCAGGATCCCCCGCTCGTACGCCACCGCCACCGCCGCAGCTCGGTCGCCGACGCCCAACTTGGCGTACAGATGGGTGAGATGGGTTTTCACGGTCGCCTCGCTGATGAACAGTTCGGAGGCGATCTCCCGGTTGGACGTGCCCCTTGCGACCAGGGTGAGGACCTCGCGTTCACGGGCGGAGAGGGGCTCGGCGGCGGACCGGGGGGCGCGGACGGCGCAGACCAGACGGGTCGCGACGGCGGGGGACAGGACCGTGCGGCCCTCCGCCGCCGCGCGGACCGCCGTGAACAGCTCGTCCCGCGGGGCGTCCTTCAGCAGATAACCCGTCGCACCCGCCTCGATCGCGGGCAGGGTGTCGGAGTCCGTGTCGTAGGTGGTCAGGACCAGGATCTTCGCCCGGGCCCGGCGGCGGGTCAGCTCACGGATGGCGTCCACCCCTGCGCCGCCCGGCATCCGGAGGTCCATCAAAATCACGTCCGGGTCGGCCGCGGCGGCGGCCGCCAGCGCCTCCACGCCGTTCGCCGCCTCGCCGACGACCGCGAAGCCGGGGGCGGACTCGAACATGCCGCGCAGGCCGTCCCGTACGACGGGGTGGTCGTCGACGATCAGCAGCGTGATCACAGGGGTGGTCAGGGATTCGTCACTCATGGCGGATCAACGGTACGTGAGCCGACAGCGCCGTGCCCCGGCCCGGGGCGGACTCGACGGTGAGGGTGCCCGCGACGCGTTCGGCGCGGGCCCGCATACCGTCCAGCCCGAAGCCGCCGGCCCGGGTGCGGCCGCTGCGGCGCACGGCGTCCGGGTCGAAGCCCCGCCCGTCGTCGCGGATGTCGAGGATGACCTCGTCTCCCAGGAAGGACAGGGTGACACCGACCCGGGTCGCGGCCGCGTGTCTGGACGCGTTGGAGAGTGCCTCCTGGGAGATGCGGAGCAGGGTGGCGGCGAGCTCGTCGTGGAGCTGCTCGGCGGGACCGGTGACCGTGAAGTCGGCGCGTACGGCGGTGCGTTCGGCCCACTCCGTCACCGTCTTCGCCAGGGCCTGCGGCAGTCCGTCGCTCGCCAGCGCCACCGGGGCCAGGTTGTGGACCGAGCGGCGGGCCTCGCCGAGGCTGTGCCGGGCCAGGCCGCAGGCGCGTTCGAGGTGGGTGCGGGCGATGTCGAGGTCGGGGGCGTTCGCGACGACCTGGAGCTGGGCGATGATGCCGGTCAGACCCTGGGCGATGGTGTCGTGGATCTCGGCCGCGAGGCGGCGCCGCTCGTCGGCGACCCCGGCCTCCCTCGCCTGGACGAGGAGCTGGGCGTGCAGCGCGGCGTTCTCGTCGAGGGCCTGCTGCAACGCCGTGTTGGTGCGCTCGAGTTCGGCGATGGTCTCGGTGCGCTCGCGGGACCGCTGCGCCTCCTGCTCGGTGATGTGCGCGATCACCATCTGCAGGCCGGAGTTGGCGACCAGGAGCCCGGCGAAGAGGATCCACTGGACGCCGCTCCGCAACGGCAGGCCGCCGGCCTGCGCACCGGCCACGGTGACCGCGCTCGCGAACAGTCCCAGCCGCCGCCACCTGCGCGGGAGCACCTCGTCGGCGTCCATGTAGCCGGTGGCGGCGTAGAACGCGAAGAACGGATCGATCCAGGTGAGGGCGAAGGCGAAGGCCCAGCGGACGATGTAGTACGCCGTCCCCGCCCGGGACGGGATCCGGCCGCGGCCGGCCCGGCGGGAACGGGTGCCCTGCCACCACAGCTGGAGGACGACGGCGGCGCCGACCAGGTCCCAGGCGGCGTACCACTCGACGGAACGGTCGATCTGGGAGGCGGAGGCGACCGCGAGGACGACACCGATGCCGAGCAGCCCGTACGGCCCCCAGGTGTGCAGTTGGTCCCAGCGCCGTTCGATCTGCCGGTCCGCGATGGTCATCTCCCCAGTCTGCACGGCCTCTCGCCTACTCCCAGCGGAACCAGCGGGCCGCGGCGCCCGTCAGCAGCAGGATCCACATCACCAGCACGCCCAGGTGGCCCCAGCCCGGCCAGTGACCGGCCGCCGCCTGGTCGAGGGCCCGGGCGGCCGCCCCGAAGGGGGTGCAGCCCACGACGCGGGCGAGGACGTCCGGCATGGCCTGCACCGGCACCCACACACCCGCGCAGAACATCGACGGGAAGAACACGGCGGAGCCGATCGCGCCCGCGATCTTCGTTGTGCGGGACAGGGCCGATACCACCGATCCGAGAGCCAGGGCGACCAGGACGGCCGTCAGCAGGGCGAGGGCATATCCGAAGGGCTGTTCCGGCAGCGGCACGTCGAAGCCGATCCGCCCGACGACGAGGACCAGCAGCGCCGACACCAGGGAGGCCCCGCCGTGCACCAGCATCTGCGCGGACAGCAGGGCCACCGGGCGCACCGGCGTGGCGGACATCCTGCGCAGGATGCCGCGTTCCCGGTAGCCGGTGAGGGTCTGCGGCATCGACTGCAGAGCGCCGACGATCAGGCCGAGCAGGACGGCCACCGGGACATAGGCGTCGACGGTGCGCAGCCCGCCGAGGTCGTCGTTCGGCTGCCGGAAGGACGGGATGGAGCCGAGGATCACCAGGAGGAGCGTCGGGAAGAGCAGGATCCAGAAGAGGGCGCCGGGTTCGCGCCGGAACAGGCGGATCTCGGTCTTCAGTACGGCGGTGCTCATGCCGCTGCCTCCTTCGTGACGACGTCCTTCGTGGCGTCCTTCGTGGCGTTGTTCGCCGTGTATTTCGTCAGGTCGAGGAACGCGTCGTCGAGCGTGGCGTCCAGGACACGGAGTTGGTGGGCCGTGATGTGGTGGCGGGCGAGGAGGGTGATGACGGCGTTGACGGTCTCGTCGGTGCCGGACAGCGTGATCCGGCCATCCTTGTGCGTGACGGAGGCGAGAGCGGGGAGGGCGTTCAGATCGCGGTCGTCCAGCGGGGCGGACGGCGTGAAGGTGATGACGGTGGCCCCCGCCGAGCGGCGGATCAGACCGGCCGGGGTGTCCAGGGCGGCGACCCGGCCCTTGTCGATCACCGCGATCCGGTCGCACAGCCGCTGGGCCTCCTCCATGAAATGGGTGACGAGAAGGACGGTGACGCCGTCGGCCCGGACGTCCTCGATCAGCTGCCAGGTGTCCCGGCGGGCGCGCGGGTCGAGGCCGGTGGTCAGCTCGTCCAGGACGACGATCCGCGGGTCGCCGATCAGGGCGAGCGCGATGAACAGGCGCTGCTTCTGGCCGCCGGAGAGTTTCGCGAACCGGGTCGCGAGCCTGGGCGTCAGGCCCAGGCGTTCGGCGAGCGGGCGCCAGTCCCGTGGTCCCGGGTAGAACGCGGCGTACAGCTCCAGGGCCTCGCGGACGGTCAGTTTCGCCTGGAGTTCGCTCTGCTGGAGCTGGGCGCCGAGCACGCGGGCGACCTGCTCGTGGCCGGCCACCGGGTCGAGACCGGTGACCCGGACCCGGCCCGCGTCTGGCACCCGCAGGCCCTCGACGCACTCGACGGTGGTGGTCTTGCCGGCGCCGTTCGGGCCGAGGATCCCGAAGATCTCGCCCTCCTCGACGGTGAAGGAGACGCCGTCGACGACCGTACGGCCGTCGTAGGACTTGCGCAGGTCGCTGACTTCGATGACGGGCATGGCACCAGCGTCGCGGGCGGCACCGGGCCCGCACATCGGCCGGCTCGCTCGAACGGCATCAGCCGATCGGTTGATGCCGGCCCTACGACCCGTCGAACACGCAGGTTGTAGGACCAGCGGCCGAGCCGGGTCCGGCCAAAACCCGGTGGGCGTTGTCACTGCCGGTCCGTAGGCTCGCGGTGATGTCCAGGACACGTGCAACCACCACCCCCGACCGTTCCGCCGTACGCTCCCTGCTGCGCCTGTGGCCGTACGTCCGTCCCGTGCGCGTACGGCTGTTCGCGGCCGCCTTCGTCGCCGTGCTCGCCTCCTGTACGGGGCTGGTCATCCCGCTCGTCCTGAAGTGGATGGTGGACGGCCCCGTGGCCGACCGGGACACGGGCGGGGTCTGGCTGGGCGCGTTCTGGCTGTTGCTGCTCGGCTTCGCGGAGGCGCTGCTGTTCGGGATGCGGCGCTGGCTGGTGGCGCGTCCGCTGTCGCACGTCGAGGCGGAGATGCGGGCGGAGCTGTACGCACGGCTCCAGCGGTTGCCGGTGGCGTTCCACGACCGGTGGCCCTCGGGGCAGTTGCTGTCCCGGGCGACGGCCGATCTGGGGCTCGTGCGGATGTTCCTCGCCTTTCCGCTGACGTTCCTGCTGGTCAACTCGGTGACGATCGTCCTCGGCGTCGCCATCATGCTGTTCCAGGACTGGACGCTCGGTCTGGTCATCCTCGGGCCGGCCGTTCCCGTCGTCGTCATGTGCGTGCTCTTCGAGCACCGGTACGCGGTCGTGGCGCGGCGCGCCCAGGACCAGGTCGGTGATCTGACGACGGTGGTCGAGGAGAGCGTCCTCGGGATCCGGATCATCAAGGGCTTCGGCCGGCACCGCACCCAGGCGCGGGCCTTCCGGGAGCTGTCGGGGACGCTGCGCGGCACGGAGCTGCGCAAGGCGCGGCTGCTGGCCACGATCTGGGCCGTCATCGTGACGCTCCCGGAGCTGGCGATCGGGGCGGCGCTGGTGCTCGGCGTGGTGCAGGTGGCGGACGGCGAGCTGTCCGCGGGCACCCTGGTCGCCTTCCTGTCCACCGCGCTCGCGCTGCGCTGGCCGGTGGACTCGATCGGGTTCCTGCTGGCGATGAGCCAGGAGGCGGCGACGGCGACGGAGCGGTACTTCGAGGTGATGGACGAGGCGCCGGAGGAACCCGGCGGTCACGCCGGGTCGGCCGAGTCGGCCGGGCGGGCCGGGTCGGCCGACGGCGACCACCGGTCCGACGACGAACCGCGATGCGACGGCAGCCCCCGGCCCGATGACAGCTCCCGGTCCGATGACAGCTCCCGGTCCGGGCGCAGCCCCCGGTCCGACGGCGGTCCGCGGTCCCACGGCGGTCTGCGGTTCGACGGCGTCACCTTCCGCTATCCCGACGCCTCCCCCGACTCCCCGCCCACCCTCGACGGCGTCGACCTGCACATCCGGTCCGGCGAGTCCCTGGCGCTGGTCGGGGCGACCGGCAGCGGGAAGACCACGCTCACGGCCCTCGTCCCCCGGCTGCACGAGGTGACCGCCGGCCGCATCACCCTCGACGGCGAGGACATCACCGCGCTCTCCCGCGAGGAGCTGCGCGCCCGGGTCGCCGTCGCCTTCGAGGAGCCGACGCTCTTCTCCGCGAGCGTCGGGGAGAACGTCCTCATGGGGGCGGCGGACAGCGCGGGCGCGGTCGAGCTGGACCGGGCGCTGGGCGTGGCGCAGGCCGAGTTCGTGCACGCTCTGCCGCAGGGCGTCGAGACACAGGTCGGCGAGCAGGGACTCAGTCTCTCCGGCGGACAGCGGCAACGCCTCGCGCTGGCCAGAGCCGTCGTCGGGCAGCCCAGGTTCCTCGTCCTCGACGACCCGCTCTCGGCGCTGGACGTGCACACCGAGGCCGCCGTGGAGGCCGCGCTGCGGCAGGTCCTCGCCGACACCACCGCGCTGATCGTGGCGCACCGCCCGTCGACGGTGCTCCTCGCCGACCGTGTCGCCCTGCTGTCCGGCGGACGGATCACCGCCGTGGGCACCCACCACGAACTGCTGCGCACCAACGCCGAGTACGCCCACCTCATGTCCGGAGAGAACTCCGCGGACCGGCCCGAAGCGCACGTCGGCGCCCGGTTCGCGGAACAGGAGGCCGACCGCCGATGACCGCCCCCACCACCGCCTCCCCGGTCGCCGACGACGACCCCGAGGTCCCCCCGCGGACCGCCGCCGAAGACCCCTTCGACAAGGACGTCCTGCCCACCCCGCCCGGCGCCACGGGCGCGCTCCTGCGTTCCCTGCTGGAGCCCATGCGAGCGCGCGTCGCCTTCACCTCGCTCCTGCTGCTGCTCCAGCAGGCCGCCGTGCAGGCGGGCCCGCTGCTGGTGGCGTACGCCATCGACCGCGCCGTACCGGCGTTCCGGGCCGACGACCACGGGCCGCTGGTCGCGGTGGGCGTCGGCTATCTGCTGTGCGCGCTGGCCTCCGGCGGACTGCAGTACGCGTTCCTGATCGCCTCCGCCCGCGTCAACCAGGACGTGCTGCTCGACCTGCGCGGCCGGATCTTCCGGCACGCGCAGGCGCTGAGCCTCGACTTCCACGAGCGCTACACCTCGGGCCGGCTGATCTCCCGCTCCACCAGCGACGTGGAGGCCCTGCGCGAACTCCTCGACGAGGGCCTGCAGGAACTCGTGACGGTCGTGCTGTCCTTCCTCTTCATCTCCACGATGCTGCTCTGGCTGGACCTGGGGCTGGGCGCCGTCGCGGTGGCCTCCTTCGTGCCGCTGTACCTCCTCGTACGGGTCTACCGACGGCGCGCGGGCCGGGTGTACACCGCCCGCTCCACCGCGATCGCGGCCGTGATCGTGAAGTTCGTGGAGACGATGAACGGCATCCGGCCGGTGCGCGCGTTCCGCCGCGAGGCCGTCAACGACGCCGGATTCCGGGTCCTGAACCGGCGGCACGAGCGGAGGAACGGCGACGCCCTGCTGGAGATGGCCCGGTACGTCGTCGGATCGCGGCTGGTCGCCAACACGGCGGTCGCGGTGATCGTGCTGTGGGGCGCGATGCGGGTCGCCGACGACTCGCTGGAACTGGGTGTACTGGCGGCGGCCGTGCTGTATCTGCGGCGGCTGTACGACCCGATCGACCGGCTGGGCATGTTCCTCAACTCCTACCAGTCGGCTGCCGCCTCGCTGGAGAAGATCGCGGGGCTGCTCGCGCAGGAACCGTCCGTTCCGGAGCCGTCCGCGCCGAAGGAACTACCGCCGCTGGACGGCGAGCTGCCGGGCCGCGAGGTCGTCTTCGACGGGGTCTCCTTCGGCTACCGCACAGGTGGCGAGGTCCTCCCCCGTTTCGACCTGACTCTTCCCGCCGGGCAGACCGTCGCCGTGGTCGGCTCGACCGGCGCGGGCAAGTCCACGCTGGCCAAGCTGCTCGCCCGCTTCTACGACCCGTCCGTGGGGCAGGTCCTGCTGGACGGGGTCGAGCTGCGCGAGCTGGCCGGGCCCGAACTGCGGCGCGGTGTGGTCATGGTGACGCAGGAGGCGTTCCTGTTCTCGGGCACGGTCGCCGAGAACATCGCCATCGGGCGGCCGGACGCCGGCCGGGAGGAGATCGAGCGGGCGGCGAAGGCGATCGGCGCGCACGAGTTCATCAGCGCCCTGCCCGACGGCTACGACACCGACGTACGCAAGCGCGGTGGCCGTATCTCCGCCGGACAACGCCAACTGGTCGCTTTCGCACGGGCGCTGCTCGCCGACCCGGCGGTGCTGATCCTCGACGAGGCGACCAGCTCGCTCGACGTCCCGGGCGAGCGGGCCGTACAGGCGGCGATGGCGACGGTGCTGAAGGGCCGTACGGCGGTGGTGATCGCGCACCGGCTGTCGACCGTGGAGATCGCCGACCGGGTCCTGGTCATGGAACACGGGCGGATCGTCGAGGACGGCAGCCCGGCCGCGCTGATCGCGGGCACCGGCCGGTTCGCGGACCTGCACCGGGCCTGGCGGGACAGTCTGGCCTGACCGTCCACTGTGTCAGGGCCCGTGTACCGATGTGCGACGTCGGCCGGTGACGCGCAGCGAGTGCGCGAACCCAGGACGGGTGCGCATGCGTCACACCGACGCGACGGCGGCCCGGCGCGAGCCGGCCTCAGCCCTTGCCCCACTTCTGGTTGCCGTGTCCATTACATTCCCACAACTGCAAGCGGGTGCCATCGGCGGTCTGCCCGTCCTTCACGTCAACGCACTTGTCGGCCTGCGGATTGACCAGGTCATGCGCCGAGTTCAGCCGAAACTGCTGGGCGGGGTTTCCACTGCAGGTGGCCAGCTGGATCTTGGCACCGTTGGCGGTCGAGCCCCAGGCGACATCCATGCACAGGCCCATGGACCGTACGGTCCCGTCGCTCATGAAACGCCACAGCTGCTGTGGCGGTCCCTGGCAGTCCCAGATCTGCAGCGGTGTGCCGTCGCCCCCGGCGCCGGTGACGTCTATGCAACGGCCTGAGGCGTAGCTGCGGATGGAGACACTCGGGACACTGGCGGAGCCGGCGCCCGAGACCGGCTTGGCCGTACTGCCCGAGGTCGTCCTGCCCGGCTGTGTCGTCTTGCCCGGCTGCGTCGTCCTGCCCGGCGTCGTCGTCCTGCCCGGCCGCGCCGGGTCGGTCACCGGCTTCTTGCTGGCCGACGACGCGTCGCCGCCCCCGGCCGCGGCCCCTGCGGACCCCACGCTGCCGGGATCCGTAACCTTTCCGGACGCTCCGGCGGTCGGGTGCCCGGAGGCTCTTCCGCCCGAGCCCGGCGCGGCGGAGCCACCGCCCCGCGATGGCGGCGCCGAACCGATGGCGCCGAACGTGCTTCCGTCCCCAGCGGTTCCCAGCAGAGTGCCGGGGGTCGCACCGGCCGGAGCCGCACGGTCGTCGCCGCGGTCACCGGTCACCAGGAACGGCACGGTTATCAGCAGTACCCCCACGATGGCTGCTCCGGCCAGGAGACTCTTGTGGGGCCGCCCGGGTGCGGCAATCGCGGCTGCTTCGGCCATTGCGCCGGGTTCCTCGCCGGCCTCGTCCGCCTCGGCGTCGGCCGCGGTGGAGGCTTCCTCGTCCGCACCGGCCTCGCGGGTGGACTCCGTGCGCCCTGCCGCTTCCGGTTCCCGAAGAGCGCCAAAGACCCCTGCGGCCGGTGCCGGATCAGGAGCCTCCCGTGCCGCGCGCCCGGCGGCGGTCGGAAGTGCAGTGGCATCCCGGCCGGCCGGGGTGGCCGATGCGCCCCCGACCTCGGTGCTTTCGGTGGTTTCGGTGGCCGCGGCGTCCGGCGCCGCTTCCGCCGACTCGGCCTGGGGGCTCTGGCGGCCCGGAGCCTGTGGGGAGGTCATGGTGTCCTTTCCTCGGTGCGATGGGGGTCGTACGGATGCTGTTCCGGCCGATCGGCGTCGGTCTTCCCGACGCGTCCGGGATGGCATCGGGGCCGGTGGCCGGGGCGGTGGCCGCGCCGTCAGGCGGAGTCCCCGCGAAGCGCGGCGGCGGGCTCCTGCTGCGGCTGTCCGTCACCCCGGTGGTCCTGTGGCACGGCCTGCGCACCCCGCTCGGCGACGTCTGCGCGAACGTCCTGACGGGGCTTCTCCGGCTGCCCGGCGGTCTGCCCGCGGGTGTGGGCGACCAACCGGTCGAAGTCGGCTCGCACCGCCTCGGTGAAGAGCTCCGGGCTTTCGCTCAGCAGGGCTTGACGGCCCGCCGGGCTGAGTCCGAGTTCCCTCACCGGCAGTTCCAGCTGCAGTTCCAGTTGGGCCCTGACCCCGAGTGAGACCAGTCGCTCGACGTGATCGAGCCGCACCCGGGTGTCCAGCACCAGTGGGGAGTCGAGCAGCACGGCCAGCTCCAGCTCGGCCGCGGTGCGCTCTGCCGAGGGCCTTCCGGCGAGGTCGTCGGCAGCCCCGTCCGGGGCCTGGTGGGGTTGCTCGGGGGCGGGGTCCGCGGGGGGCTCCGCCCACACGAGGCGGGCGCTGGTGTCCTGCGAACGGAAACGCAGCAGCGGCTCACCACCGGCTTGATGGGATTCCACGATCTTCGTGTACACACCCTGACTGAACGGCGATCTGGGGGACAGCCAGTGCATGTGGCCCCCGTGCATGACGCCCATGTCGCGCGCCCGCATCTCGTTGATCACCTGGTCGTGTGATCGCGAGCTCAGCTTCGAACCACCCGGAGTCGAGATCTTGAAGATGTCGTGGTCGCCGGTGATCGGCCGCTCGGTCCCGGCGCTGTCCCGCCCGTGGACAAGGCCGTCCCTGACCACGAAGGCGCCCTCGGCCTCCAGCCTCGCCATGGCCGACGCCAACTCCCGGAACTCGTGCGACCGCTGGTCGTATCGTCCCTGGATACGGTCCCACAGCGCGTCGTCGACATCGGACGAACGCTCGGGCACAGCCGGCTGGAAGTACCCGACCAGGCCGACATCCTCGGGCCTGGCACCGAGACGGACGTCCAACTCGTTGATCGTCTTGGCCTTGATCTCCTTGGGCTTCGGCAAGGCCCCCTCGGACAGCCGGGCGGGTGCCGTGGAGTTCGTGGGCCGGACGTCGATCACCAGGCCGCGCTCCGACGCGAACGCCCGGAACTTGTTGAAGTTGTTCACCGGCATGCCGTACCGCTGCTCCGCCACTTCCGGCGAGACGTCGTCCCCCATGCTCCCGGATCCACTGTCCGGGGCCTGGTGGAGTCGCGCAGGGGCGGTGTCCCGAGGAGACTCCGACACGTTGGTGTCCTCCGGACCCGCTGCACCTTCCGGATCCTCTGTACCTTCCGGACCCTCTGTACCTTCCGGACCCTCCACACCTTCCGGACCCTCCGGGCGGGCCAGCAGGTACTCCCTGCCCCTCCGGTAAAGGATCACGGTGCGCCCGCCCGGCCGGTCGCCGGGAACACGGGTGGCTGCAGTGCCGTCCTCGGCGACGATGGTCACGGCGGTGCGGAAGGCGTCGGCTGCTCGCCGGACGGCGGCCTGCTCGGCCGCGTCGTCCCACACGCCGTCCTCGGCGGAGGTGGGCGGCTGGGCCTGGATGAGCGCGTGTTCCTCGCCGGTGGGTTCCGGCAGGCCGGCGGCCACCGCGGACCAGAAGCCGTTGCCGTCGCCGGTCGGTTCGACGAGTTCGTGTTCGGTGCCGTCCGGCCCGACCAGTGTCGTCAGCCTCCCACCGGTGACGGTGGGGCGCCAGACGCCGGAGTCGGCTGCCCAGGGCGCCCTGCCGAATGCGGGCCGCGGCGGCCGGCCGGTGATCCCCGAAGACCCTTCCGCCGCCTCCACCGCCTCCACCGCCTCGGCCGCCGCAGACGGCACGGACGGCACGGACGGCCCGGGCAGCGGGGGCTGCCGCCGGGCGTCGGCGAACGGCAGGACCAGCCGGTAGTGCCGGTCCTTCAGCTGGAGCACGAGGTGCACGATGTGCTCGTCGGTGACGTTCCCGTCCCGGGAGGTCTCCGGCGCGAAGTCCTGGAACGACCCGTCCTCGCCGACGACGGTGAACCGCGCGTCGAAGGCCCGGGCGGCCAGTGCGGGCAGCAGGTCGGCGGCGCCGTGGTCCCATGCCGTCCCGCCCGCGGTGTCACCGGACCGGTTCAGCTGCGCCCCGGCGAGAGCGGCACGCTGCGCGGGGGACAGCACGGCGTGCAGCGGTATGTGATGAGAACCGTCGAACTCGCGACGCTCCGGTGCGCTCAAGGTCAGCCCGCCGGCCTCCGGCCCGTCATCTTGGAACGTGTCCCTGGTGTCGGGCGAGGTGAATGCCAGCAGGTCGGCCTGATCCTTCAGCTCGTCGGCGAGCAGTTGGCGCAGCCCGCGGACGATCCCCTGCCGGTCCGCCACGTCCACCCGGCTCTCCAGCCTTTCGGGGGCGGTGTGGTGCAGACCTTCGGCGAGGGCGTGGAAGAAGGCGTCGCCGTCGGCGGGGACGTCGTGAACCGTGTAGAGGACGCCCTCGGGCGAGACCAACTGGTCCGGACCGCCGGGGCCCCCTTCCTGCCAGGTGTCGCGGCCGGCCTCCGCTCCGCCGTGCTCCGCCTCCCCGACGGACGTGAGGACCACGGCCGGCGGTTCGGTGAGGCCCTTGCGCCGCTCCGGTTCGCCGTGCGCCGGTGCTTCGGCCGGCAGCCGGTGCCAGCGGGTGAGCCGGTCGGCCGCCGCCCGTACCCGATGGAACTCGATCGCCGCGGCCTCGGCGTGCCGGAGCCGAGGCTTCAGGAGCTCCCGGTCCGGGTTCCCGACCGACTCGCTGTCCGGGTTCGGCTCGGGCGTCTCCTCCTGCACGTCGGCCAGGGCGCGACGCTCGTCCCAGTAGGCACCGTCCGCGTCGGCCCAGGCCTGGGCCGCCTTGTTGACCTGGGTCCAGGCATCCGCGACCCGGGACGGGAAGTTCGCGTCGTGGATCAGGCCCAGTTGCCGGGCCGTGTCCTCGCGGACCACGGCGATGACCTGGCCTCGCGCCTCAACGGCCCGCAGGCGCCTGACGTTGCCGAACACGCCGGAGCGCTCCACGTCGGCGACACCGAGCCAGTCGGTCGGGATCGCGAACACGAAACTGCGGTCGGCCAGCTTGACGTTGAGCTGGGCACCCTCCGCGCCCGCGCGTACGCGACGGTCGGTCTCGGTGGCGTTCGGGCCCGTCCCTGAGGCATACGGGCCGGCCGCGCCGAGATCGCCGGCGGCCAGCAGCGACTGCGCACCGAACGACGAGTCGAAACCGCTCGTACGGGAGACAGCGGTGTCCCCGGCTGTGATGTCCCGTTCAGCGCTCTCCAGGGTGGCGTCCGGGACCACCGCCAGCAGCGTGGCCCGGCTGAGGTCCGGCCTGGAGTGGAGCCGGTACTCGCCGTGTGCGCTGCCCTCCTCGTTCAGTCCGGGGACGACGTAACCCTCGGCGGTTCCGCTCTCCTCGAAGAAGGCGGACAGTGCCGTGTCACTGGTTCCGTCCTCCAGGGCCAGTGCCGAGGCGGTGCCGGGCCGCGTCAGCCCGGTGAGGCGGGCCTCGGTCATGGCTTCCTCCAGCTCGTCGGCGGTCAGCCTGAGCGGATCACCGGTAGTGCGGGCCACGGATGCGCCGTAGGCCTGGGCGACAGCCAGGACACCGGCATTCCTCAGCGTGTCGAGGCCGACGATCCGGCGGGCCTGGAAGCCGCTGGGGGGCGCCCGGAAGGGCTGCTCGGTGCCGTTCGGCAGGCTGGAACGCCAGGCCTCGATATCGACGGGGCCGTCCCACACGCTGACCGTACGAGCGGTATCGGGCACCGTCGGCTCGCCGAGCGGATCGTCGGCCGTCCGGCCGGCGCCGGTGTCCGGGACGGTCATGCTCAGCGGCACGTGCTCGCGCAGGGTGCCCACCGCGCCCTCAACCTCGAACTCCCCGCCGTTTCCGAGGCCGAACGTGAGCTGCAGCCTGTAGGGGGTGTGGTATTCGGCGTGCGGGTCTCTCCCGTAGAAGATCTGTCTCTTCGCGCGTGTACGAGAGCGGCTGGCGGAGGTCAGGGCGGAGCCGGTGATCAGCGCGTCGTACGCCCCCCGGAGGGCTTCGAGATCGCCCGGCTGCGGCTCGGGTGCGGAGGCCGGTCTCCCCCCTCTCTCCGCGACGCTCAGTCCGACCGTTCGAGAGCCGCCCGTGGACCTTGTCTCCGTCTCGGTCACGGTGGCGGTCCGGTAGTCCTCCAGGACGACGCCGTGGTCAAGGCCCTGGAACTCCGGCTCACCGGCGATGAGCTTCACCCGCAGGGAGCCGATGCGGCTCCCGAGTCGGAATCCCAGGAGCAGACGGCCGCCCCGGGTGCGCGCCGCCGCCCCGGTCGAGGTCATCTGCTCACGCAGGGCACGCAGGGCCCTCGGGGTGACCAGGGAGCGCACTCGTTCGCGGTCCGCCTCGTCGACGTCGATGTTCTGTGTCCGCAGCATCCGGTCGAAATCGGCCAGCACCGCGGTGGCGTCCAGTGAGTTGACGGGATACGACCCGATGGGGTGGTCGCGCGACCATGTGGCCCGCTCCCACTTCGCGGACGCGTAGCGGGGCACGGCGCCCAGCCGGTCGTCGACGAGTCCGAGCTCGTGCGCGGCCTTCTCCGACAGGTGCCCCAGATAGCCGGAGGGGAGCATGAGACGCCTCTCGTCCCGGCTGCCTGGGAACAGGGGGGCCAGCGCCCGGCGAAGGAGTCCCTCGCGCACGGAGCCCTCGATGTCGTGCTGGGTGTCACCGGACACCAGGTACTTGTAACCACCGTCGTCACGGTTGACCTCCGAGGCGACCGTGCGGGTCATGCTCGTGGTCTCGATGCTGGAACGGCCCCTGCCGTACCGCAGGCCGACGATGGTGGTGAGTTCGGTCCCGCCCACTTCCCGGACGTCCGCGCCGCCGCCGAACACGGCCCAGCCGAACGTTCTGGCGGTGGTCACCGCTCCCGCCACCCGCAGCTCGCTGCCGACCGCCAGCTCCGTCCCGACCTTGACGGGCCTGGACACCACACGCAGGTTCAGAACCCGCATGCGGTGCACCAGTTCGCCACGCAGGGAGCCTTCGGCGAACAGGATCCGCGAGCCGGCCGCACCCGACGCCTGCTCGAAGCCGGCGGTGAGGGACTGTGACTGGAAGAACCGCACCAGGGCGTCGTGGAAGGCGGCCCCGGTCATGTCGAAGCGATAGGGATCGCGGGACAGCCGCTTCATGAGGTCCTGGGCGGCATCGGCGAGTTCCACGGACGAGCCGACGCTGACCGTCTGATAAGGCCGGCCGCCGAACCCTGCCTGCGCGTCGTTCACCGTCGGTCCCCGGTGCCGAGCCGTGTCCGACACGTGCTCGTCCGGTACGGCCAGCACGACCCGGCCCACGAACGCCGCGCCCTCGGCACCGACGACGAGAGGTGTGGGCGTCTCGGGCCGTGCGCCGAGCCATCCGAACGAGAGGACCCTCGGCGCTGTGCGGTAGCGCGAGAAGCCGACCATCTCAGCGGTCAGCTTCAGTCGGTAACTGTGCAGGTGGGAAGGGCGGGAGCTGGCGGCCAGCGACTCGGACGAGGCGGTGGGCCCGTACTGCGTAGCGCGGCCCCTGGGCCGTCCCCATTTGGGGCCGAACGAGGCGCTGGCGACGTCCGCGACACCCCGCAGAGACACCTCGGCCCCCGCCTCCAGGGTCCGCGTCACGTTCTGCGAGCCGTCGAGGCGTTCCGTGCCGGGCGCGCTGGTCCTCAGCAGGAGGTCGTTCTGGGTCCCGTCGTAGCGTCGCCCGGTCAGCTCGCCGCGGATCAGGATCGAGAGGCTGGGGCGCTTGACGCGGCCGGGCAGGATCTCCAGGGGGATCAACAGCCCTGACGTGGTGAGCGCCTCGAGGTTGCCGGCCATGCTGTGATGGGACAGGGCGTTCAGCACGGTCAGGGTGTTCCGCAACGCCATGCCGTAGTGCTGCGGATCGCGCCAGCGGGGGTCCGTCGGGGCGTCGTCCAGCCGGGCCAGCACGCCGGGGTGGGTGTCGGCGGCGGCCCGGATCACCTTGTCGGTGAAGGTCTGCAGCCATGTCCGCTGCGGGTCCGCGTCAGGTACCGGAACGTCCTGGTCGTAGGTGAACGCCTCGGGCCTGCTCATTCCCAGCACGGCGGGACGGTCTTCGGTCAGGTAGACCGGGGCGGGAGGTTCGTTGCCGTTCCGCATGCGCAGTGTCGTGCCGTCGTCCCAGCCCGCCAGCCGCCGCGCCTCGGTGTGCGTCATCCGGTCCAGACTCCAGGTGCCGAACGAGACGACCTCATCGGTACCGGTAAGGCGCACGTACACGGTCTTGCGGACCCGGTAGAGGACGGTTGGTACGCCCTTGGCCCGGCCGACGTTCTTGCGGCCGCCCGAGCCGCCGAACGTGCTGCTGTGTGTCACGCTGCTTTCGAAGCTGACGGACGGCCCTGCCGTCAGCCGGCCCCCCGGGCCGAAGTCCAAGGCCAGGCCGCCGTTGGCGTTGAGCCCCCAACCGGACGTCCTGGACAGTGCCTGTTCGTTCTTCACCGTCTGCAGGTCGGTGACGCGCATCTCGGTGGCCCGGCTCTCGCTGAGCAGCTCAGCCCTGCCCGGCTCGACCCTCTCCACGACGAACGCCCCCAGCGGCGACCCGTCCTCGCCGAACAACGGGTCCGTGGCGACGTTGCCCCTGTCCAGGCGCCCGGCCATGTGGAGGAAGTTCTCCGAGCTGAAGAACCCGGTGATGTGCTCGTGAGTCTCCCTGCCGGGAACGGCACCGGCCTCGCGCAGCCCTCGCAGAAGCGCGTCCCGCAACGGCCTGACCGGTCCGTAGCCCTCGGTGTGCACCAGCCGGTAGTCGGAACGTGCGTCCAGCGTCATCGTGCGCGGCACCCGGCCCGGTTCGGCAGTCGAGGTCACGCTGGGCGGCAGCTGTACCGCCAGCCCGTTCCACACCGTGAAGGTGAATGCGGCCCGGCCCGTGGTGGAGGACCCGGTCGGCGCGGAGGACGTCATGGCCTCGGGCTCGCCGCTGAGGGAGACCTCGTACAGCAGGTCGTCCAGGTGCAGATGCGGCCTTTCCGCCATCCGCGATTCCGCCTGGCTGAGGGTCTGGTTCTGCATGCCGTACTCGAACGAACGGTTGCCGGCCGCCGTGCCGCCGAGACCGGCTATGCCCAGCGACGACACGAGGGCGGCGCCGGCCGACACCCGCCACTTCGTGCCTCCCGGCCGGACGGCACCTGTGGTGACCTGGCTGCGGTGGAGCACCTCCACCTTGATCTGGTCACCGTTGACATCGGTGAACCGAGCCCAGTTGCCGTGCGGCCGCGTGGTCACCCGCAGCACCCGCACCCGGGGGTTTCCGAAGGCGGGGGACTCGTACCCGTCACCATGGAACCTCTGGGGGGTGTCGCTCAGCGCGCGTCGCAGGTCGGCCAGCGCCTCGTTCAGGCCCGGCGTGCCGGACGGGTCCGCGCCCAGGCGGCCGACGATCTCCCGCACGACCAGGTCGGCGCCGCGCAAGGTGACCTGGCTGTGGCCGTAGGTGCTGCCCCTGGTGTCGCCGGTGACCTGTCCAGGGGTCAGGTAGTCCGGCAGTCGGCTGCCGTCGCTGAAGTACACCGGGCCCGTCGGCGGGGACGGCGGTCGCATCGAGCGGTCGATGCGCGGCGGCCGGTGCACGTCCAGTTCCGACTCGAAGCCGGCGGAGGCGTCCGGGGTGCCGATGCGGCCACCGGCGCCGGAGCGACCGGCCGGGGCCGGCCCCACGGGCAGCCCGCGCACGTGATCCAGGTCGCTTGCCTCCGCGTCCTGGACAGTGGGCGGCCCCACATCGTCCGAGCCGGGGCGTGGCGTGCCCTCCGACGCGCTCTCCTCAGCCGGAGGCCAGGGCGACAGGGAGCCGTCGGCCGGGGGTGTTTGCGGCGTGACCTGCACCGGGTCGAACCGTGCGGAGGGGTCGAACTGCGCAGAGGGGTCGGTCGGCTCGACCACGTCGTCGAGTGAGGTCTCGGTCTCCGTCTGCGGCGTGAGCGAACCGGACTCGGCCGCCGTCCGAAGGGGTGCGGCGTCGCTGCCGCTGTAGTGGTCGCCGTCGCGGAAGAACTCTCGCTGTACGGCGTCGGCGTCGGCGTCATCGTGTGCGGTCCGGTCGCCGGTCTCCTGCGCCGCGAGAGGCGGCAGGGACGCCAGGTCGATCTCGAGCAACCTTGCCAGGTCTTCCATGATGCGGCGCGGCCCGAAGTCACCCTCCGTCTCGGCGAACGTACCGATCTCGTCGGAGATCCGGCCGGCCAGATCCGCGAGAAGCAGCGGAGCCCTCTGCGAGTTCTCCGGGTCGGCGAACAGCGGATGGTAGGGCAGGACCAGAGCTATCTCGTCGTCGAGCATCCCCGTGTACTCGGACTCGTCGAACTTCCGGTTCGTGTGCAGGAAGTGGAGTTCGAGAGTGCTCCGGAGAATCTCGAAGACCTCGGTGACCTGTGCGTCCGCGCCGTCCCGCCGCCGTTCGTCCCCGGGGTTGGTCTCAGGGGTGGCCCCGGGGGTGGTCTCAGGGGTGGCCTGCTTCGTCCGCAGGTAGAGGTCCTCGTAGCCACTCCACTTGGGGTCGGCGACACCGAGCGAGCTCACCGGCGTTTCCGAGAACGGGCCTGCGGCGGAAGACGGAAGCCTGAATCCGCCGATCCAGGTGCCGCCGTCCTGCACCAGCCCGCCGATGGCCTCGGCGACCGCGGCCAGGTCGTGGTTCTTCCAGTCCCGGAACCAGGAGTCCTTGTCCATGACTATGTCGAACCTGGCCCCTGGGTTGTCGGCGATGAACTCGTCGTAGGTCATCGAGTGGTAGCGGATGACGAGTTCCTCCCCCTCGGCGCCCCTGACGGTCAGCCTGGTCACCTTGCCCGGCACCAGCCGGTCGGTCTGCAGGGAATAGCCGCTCTTCATGTACCGGCGGAGGTTGTCCTCCATCACGGCGACCGTGCTCTCGAGGTGCTCCTCGCGGGTCTCGCTGCTGAGCCCGTCCGGGTCCACTCCGACGAAGGTCATGTCGCGGGCGCGGGTGGTGAAGAGGGGGTGCTCGAAGTCGGAGTTGGCGCCGAGGTAGAGCAGGGAGTCGCCCTGTAGCGCGGCCCCGGAGTGGGTGGACCTGTTGAGAGCGACCAGGGTCTCGTACTTGGGCGTCAGCCTCAGGCCGACCGCCCACCGGCCGAGTTCCCTGTCATCCACCCAGGACGGATGCCTGCCGATCCTGTCGGTCACGGCGTCCGACACGGGCCCGTCGCCGAACAGGTACGCGATGGTCCTGTCGCCGACCTGGTGCCGGAGAGCGGTCCGGAGCACGTCCCTTCGATGCTGCGACAGATCGGGGTCGTCGAGAAGGCCGGCGCCGAGGTGTTCCCTTGCTGGCTCCTCGGTGGGCGGGTCCTGGACCACGCCGGTGTCCACGGGCCCGACGAGGTGCGTGGCCGTACCGTCGGCGGTCTCCTCTTCGCGCTCGGCGGCGGGACGGGTCCGGCCGGTGCCGGTCCCGCCCTCGGAGGTCCGGCCGGTGCCGGTCCCGGACCGGCCGTCGGCCTGGGAGTCGGTCCCGCCCTCGGCAGCCGTCACCGTGTTGTCCGTGGGGGCGGCCCGGACCTGGGCCGGCGCCGGCACCGCGGACGGGGGCGCGGGCCGCACGCCGGGCGGTGTCAGGTGGGCGGGAACGAGTCCGGGAATCGTGTAGAGGTCGGTGACCTCTTCGAGCAGGGCCTCTTCTTCCGCCGAGGTGGCGTCCGCCAGGTGCGAGGCGCGCATGATCTCGAACAGCGAGTGGTCCTGGCCGGGGAGCATCCACCCCATCAGCGCCGAGCGGAAGTCGGCGGTACTGGTGCCCTGGACGTTCAGCCACTGGAAGGCCCTGAGCATGCGCAGCGTGGTTCCGGAGACTCCTGCGACCAGTGGCATGCCCTTGCCGACATGCCACTGCTGGTACCAGGGCGACTGCTCATCCAGGTCGAAGTACGCGGTCCCTTCGACCCAACCCAGGGGGAACTCCGGTCCGCGCTCACCGTCGAGCCGCAGATCACCGGCACGCACGTACTCCGCGGCCTTGAGGGCTCGGACGACGGCGAAGACCTTCGTGACCGGGCGGCGCCCCGTGGGGCGAACCCCAGGATCCTGTCCGGCTGCCGCCGCATCGGGCAGGGACGGGCGCTGTACCTCGACCGTGACGACACCGGGCCGCGCCAGGATTTCGGTGATCACGGGATCGCCCGTCTCCGGGTCGAACTCCAAGGTGTCGAGCGGTATTTCCTCGATGTCGAAGCCGGCCAGGGACAGCGGCCGATCGTAGAGCCACTGGAAGGTCCGTTCCCGCTCGCTCAGCGGGACTCCGAGGTAGGTGTAGTCCCGCGCCGACTTCTTCTTCGAGCCGACGGTGCGCAGATCGGCCGGCCGCGCGACGCGTGAACTCTGGCTGTGGACGATCTCCAAGGGATCCTTGGTCGTCCCCCTCGTACTGTGCGCGGCGAGGCTGCCCAGAGCGAAGGGCTCGTCCTCGAGGAACAGACGAGCCTGATCCCGGGTCGCCGGATCGGCGACGACCCGCTCCTCGATGTCCGCACGGGGACCGCCGTGCACGAACGCCGCGTAGGTCTCCAGCGCCGGGCGGTCGAGTCCCAACTGCCCGGCGAGCCGCATCCCGGTGGCAGACCCCGGGCTGTCGCTCCCGGAGCGCGGTTCGGCCAGGACCGACTTGAGGACACTGTTCAGCGAAGGGACGTCGGCGTCCTGTTCGTACAGCGCCTTGTTCCCGGTGGCGTTCATGAAGGCCGTCATGACCTCGCGCACGGATCCGGTGGCCAGCAGCGAGTCGAGCCATGCGGTGCTGGAGGAGCCCGGGGAGAGCCCGACCTGGCCCGCACTGGTCGGATCCGACGTGAAGAACGAGGCGTCGACGATCTCCGCATCGTGCCGGGGGTAGGCGGCGTGCAGCACTTCCCGCAGCCTCACCACAGCCGAACGGGCGGCCTCGAGCGCCGCCGGGTCGGCGTGGTAGTGCGCCCCGAGCTCCTGCTCGAAGGCCGCCCGTGCACGGACTAGCGCCGTGGCGGAATCCTCGGCCGCGAGTCCTTCCGACGCGACGTGGACCGGGGCGGCCTCCGCAGCGACGTCGGCCGGCTCGACCACGTCTTCGTGGTCGTCCCGACGTGACATGAGGTAGTTCACCGCGGGCGCCACATCGGGCGCCGCCTCGTGACCCGGCACCGGGGTCGACCGCAGGTCGATCGCGGCAGCGGCCTCGTGGAGCCCCGCATCCGACCCGTCCGACGGCCTGCCCGAGTCACCTGATGAATCGGCGTCGTCCGACTCCTCCGAATCGGATGACCCCGAATCGGATGACTCTGAATCGGATGAGTCGGATGAGTCGGATGAGTCCGAATCCGACTCATCCGATCGGGCCGATGTGCGCGACCGCTCGTCCTCTTCGAGGGCCGGCGGTGCGGTGTCGTGGACGCCGGCCCGCCACTCGACCTGCCCGGTCTCCGAGTTCCAGGTACCGGTACGGTCTTCGAATCGATCGTAGACGCTGACGACGGCCTGCGGATGGATGGAGCCGGTGAAGGCGACCTCTCGTTCCTCGCCATAGGGATGCTTCCACCCCCATACGAAATGGGCGTCCTCCTCATGTTCCTTGTCTATGGTCGCGTTGACGTCGATGCCGGTGGAGTCGGGGTTGCGGGACGAGTCGATCTGGTAGCGGTAGCCCTTCCTGCCGAACCACAGATCCTGGTCGCGGGTGGTGGAGACGAACGACGCCTCGGGATTCTTCTGCACCCATTCCCGCAGGTAGACGACGTTGTCGGCGTTGTCGGCGTGAAAGCCCTGCTGGAAGACCTCCTCGGGCGGACGGCTCGAGAACCGCCACAGCGTCTCCCCGTCAATGCTCTCCACCACAAACTCGTGCTCCTCCGGGCGCACCATGTCGTAGTTCACCGCGGGCGCCATGTCGTGGTCACCGTCCGGCGCCGCATCCGGCACGCCCTGGGAGGCATCGCCGAAGCTCCGGTGGAGGTAGGGGGTGAGGACGTCGGAGATCTGCTGGAGGTGGTCGGAGGTGAGGACGAAGAACGGCTCTCCGGGACCGTCGGTGAACGGGCCCATCAGACTCGATTCACCCTCGGACAGCACCTGCTGGTCACGCCCACCAGGAGTGAGCAGGACCCGCGGATCGGCCAGGTCGTCGCGGACACCGAAGCCATGGACGAGCTCGTGGACATATGCGGCAGGGTGTACATCCGTGTACCAGGTGTCCTGTCGCATCTGACGGCCTTCGGGCGACCCGCCAAGGAGCTGGACCACGGTGTCCGCGTCGTCCGGGGCGCCCACGAACTCCACACCGACCACGAGCCGGGGGCCGAGCGGCTCGCGGCCGCCGACCTGGTCGGGCTGGAAGGGCGGCAGCCGGTACCCCCGCAGGTTCACCAACATGTCCAGTTCCAGGGAGACGGCGCTACGCAGGGCACTGACCTGCTCCGGAGCGGCATCCCGCACATGGACCCGGCGGGTCAGGCGGACGATTTCCTGCCCGGACATGCCATCGCGGTACCACTCCCAGAAGTACCCGGCCTCGGTCCGCTCACCGGAATGAGCGGGCCGCCACACACGGGGCCGCCCACCGTCCGCGGCCGCCGTGAACTCGAACGCCCCCCGCGGTTGCCCGTCCGGCCCGGGAGCGGAGCCGAACGGAATCCAACGATCGGTGCGCACCTGGCCCGAACCCAGCAACAGAGGAATGTCGATCTCGCCGGACAGCCACTCGACCGTCCCAGTGTTCGGGTTCCAGATACCGGTGCTCTGGGTTTCGCTGTCGTAGACGCTGACGACGGCCCGCGGATCGATCGAGCCGGTGAAGGCGACCTCTTGCTCATGCGCATAGGGGTTCTGGTTCTCCTTCACCCCCTGGGCGGCGACGGTGGCGTTGACGTCCACACCGGTGGGGTCCCCGTTGCGAGACGAGTCGATCACATAGCGGTAGCGCCTGGGCTGCTCGTTCTCGTCTTCGTACGCCAAATCGGGATCACGGGTGGTCGACACGAACTGTGCGTCCGGGTTGTAGTCCAGCCATCTCCACAGATCCACGACGTTATTGGGGTCGTTGGCCGCGAAACCCCGCTGGAAAACCTGCTCCGGCCGAAGATTCGAAAAGCGGAACAGCTTCTCCCCGGCACGGCTTTCCACCACGTGCTCGCGATCCTGCGAGTGCACCATGCCGTAATTCACGGCAGGCCGCACATCGAGGTCGACCTGTCCATCGAGGTCTTCCGGGAGAAGGACCGGATCAGTGTCCGAATCGCGCGAACTGTACGACTCGGATGACTCGGATGACTCGGACGACTTATAGGACCGGTATGACTCATCCGTTTCATCGGACTCATAGGACGCATCGAATCCGTCGGCCTCGTACGGATTCCAGTCCACACTCGACCCGTCGGACTCCGGCGCATGCGGCGACTCGTCCGGCCCATGGTCCCGGGACTGCCTGCGGAGGTGGTCCTGAACAGAGCCCAGCACGTCACCGAACCAGGACCAGGCCGCCCTGCCCCACGACCGGATCGTTTTCCACATGGCCAGGAGAGACTGTCGGAGTCTCTCGCCCCAGGCCGGTTCCACCTCCCCCGACGTATCCGGGCGAGACGCCGGCAAGCTTGCGGGCGGGACGTCGTGGACGCCGTCCCGCCACTCGACCTCCCCTGTATCCGAATTCCACGTACCAGTACGGTCTTCTCTGCCGTCGTAGACGATGACGACGGCCCGCGCATCGATCGAGCCGGTGAAGGCGACTTCTTGCTCCTCGGAAGGGAGGTGCCCGGCACGTGGGCCGAGAGTCGCCTCGACGTCGAGGCCGCTCGGGTCGGAATTGAGGGATGAGTCGATCGTGTAGCGATAGCGCCTCATGCCGTACCACAGTTCGCGATCGCGGGTGGTCGAGACGAATTGCGCGTCGGGATTATTGGACAGCCATCTGAATACCGACACCACTTTGTCGGGGTCGTCGGCGTGGAATCCCTGCTGGAAAACCTCCTCCGGCGGATGATTCGAGAACCGCCACAGCCTCTCCCCGGCGCGGCTTTCCACCACGTGCTCGCGATCCTGCGAGTGCACCATGTCGTAGTTCACCGCAGGCCCCGCATCGGGCGTTGCCCGGTCACCGCCCGGCTCCTGATCCCTCCCGTCAGGGGAGGCGCCGTTCGAAGGATCGACCGGACCCGGGGCCGGCTGCACAGGCGCCTGCGCCGCCACCGCGCCCGTGCCCGTCCCGTTGGGGTCGCTGCCGTCGGCGGTGAGCGAGGTGAACGGGGCCTGGGTGCTGCCGACGCCGTGGTGGAGGTAGGGGGTCAGGACGTCGGCGATCTGCTGGAGATGGTCGGGAGTGAGGACGAACAGTTGCTCCGCCGGAGCGGTGAACGGGCCCATCAGGCTCGATTCACCCTCGGACAGCACCTGCTGGTCGCGCCCGCCAGGAGTGAGCAGGACCCGCGGATCGGCCAGGTCGTCACGGACACCGAAACCATGGACGAGCTCGTGAACATGGGCGGCAGGATCCACGCCGGTGAACCAGGTGTTCTGACGCATTCGCCCCGGGCCGGGCAGACCGTCGACGACCTCGACCACGGTGTGCGCGTGCTCCGGCGAATCAACGAACTCCACAGCGACCCGCAGCCGGGGACCTGGCAGTCGGGGGCCGGTGACCTGATCGGACTGGAAGGCCGGCAGCCGGTACCCCCGCCGGTTCACCAACTGCTCCAAGCTCTGGGACATCCTGTGCCGCAGAGCAGCGACCTGGACCGGATCCACGTCCCGCGCATCCAGGTGGACCCGACGGGTCAGGCTGACGGTCTGCTGACCCGGCATGCCGCCGTCGTGCCACTGCCAGACGTAGCCGACCTCCGTCCGCTCACCAGAAGGTGTCCGCTCACCGGAAACCGGATCCGCCGTCATCCGCTCCACAAGCGGCCGCGCACCGTTCCCGGGAGCAGTGAACACGAACGCCTCCGGCCGCCGTTCCCCGGCCGGCCCTCGCGCATCAGGAGCGGAACCAAAGGGGATCCAACGATCGGTATGCACCTGACCCGAACCCGACAGCGCGCCCTGGGCCACCGCGGTGACCCCGCTGTCCGCACCGCTCCCCACGGACTCGGTCACAGGCCGCGCACCTGGTGACGTCAGATCGTCACTCTCCTCCTCGGAGCCCGCTGCGGTCGGTTCGGGCGCCACCTGGTCGCCCAGTACGCCAGGGCCGTCGAACGCCGCGAAGTCGCCCGCCGCGTTCCCTGACGCAGCGGCAGGTACGCCCGTGGCAGCCAACCCGTAGGTCACCGCGGGCGGCGCGTCGGGCCCCTCCTGCCCAAAGCCCGGCGTCCCGTCCGGCAGGCCCGGGAAGGCACCGTCGGCTCCGAGCGCTTCGGTCTCCGTGTACGGCACCCGAAACTGCAACTCACCGTCGTACCAGACCATCTGACGGGTGTCCGCATCCCAGAAACCGGTGCGGTTGCCGTGCCGGTCGTAGACGCTGACGACGGCCTCCGGGTCTATCCGGCCGGTGAACGCGACCTCCTCTTCCTCGGCGAAATCGTTCTCCCAGTCCTCGGGGAGGACGTCATCAAGAACATGTGCCTCCAGTTGACGGGCGATGGTGGCCGCCACGTCGACACCGGTGGCTTCGCGGTTGAGCACGGGCAGGATCTCGTAGCGGTATCGTGCGAAACCGTGCCAGAGGGTGAAAAAACGGGTGGTCGAGATGAACTGCGCATCGGGATTGTCCGCCGCCCACCTCCACAGCGGCACCCTGGTCCGGTCGTCGTCGGCGTGGAAGCCCTCCTGGAAGATCTCCTCCGGCTGCCTGTTCGAGAATCGCCACAACTGCTCACCGCCGCGGCTTTCCACCAGGAACAACAGGTCCGTCGGGTCGACCATGCCTAGATTCACCGCGGGTGACACATCGGCTGTGGCCTGGTCGAGGCCCGGCGTCCCCTCCGCAGCGCCCGACGGCTGGACCGGATCCGTGGCGGATGCGGGAGTCGCCTGCGCGGGGGTGCTGCCGATGGTGTGGTGATGGAGATAGGGGGTGAGGACGTCGGCGATCTGCTGGAGGTGGTCGGCGGTGAGGACGAAACTCGGCTCCCCGGGGCCGTCGAAGGGGCCCATCAGGCTGGAGTCGCCCTCGGAAACCACCTGTTGGCCACGCCCACCCGGCGTGAGCAGAACACGCGGGCCGGCCTCGTCGTCACGGACACCCAGGCCATGGACGATCTCATGGACGTACGCGGCGCCATGAACGTCGGTGAACCACCTGTTCTGCACCATCTGCCGACCGCTGGGCTCGCCGCTACGGACCTGGACGACGGTGTGGGCACGGTCCGGGGAGTCGACGAATTCCACGCCGACCCGAAGCAGAGGGCCGGACAGCCGACGGCCGTCGATCTGGTCGTGCAGGACGGGGAGCCGGTAGCCGGCCTCGTTGACGAGGCGGTCCATGGCCGTGGAGAGCTTGTCCCGTACAGCATCGAGTTCCGTATCGGTCACACCGCCCTGAGGGACCAGATGGACGCGGCGTGTGAGTCGGATGGTGTCCTGGTCGGGTGTGGCACCGAGGTGTCGGGCCCAGGCGTAACCCATGTCGGTGCGCTCCCCGGAGCCCATGGGCCGACTCACCTCGGGGCGCGTGCCGCCCTGCGCAACGGCGAACTCGAACGCCTCGGGGCCACCGTCCGACCGACCGCGACCGGCACCGAACGGGATCCAGCGATCGGTACTGACCTCACCCGAACCCCAGAGCGACGTGGCGGGGTCGGCCGGCTCAACGATGGCGCGGTCGCCGTGAGCGTCCAGGCGCGCCGGCTCCGCCGCCTCGTTCGCCACGAGCCGATCTGCTCCGCTGTCGGGCTCGGACACGGTGGGGATCCGGCCGGCGGAGTCCGGCGACTGGTTCGCGGTCCGCCCGGGCTCCGAGACCGGCCCGGCAGCCTGACCTTGGACGGTTCGGACGGCCACAGCCTGGTCCGCCTGGGTTTCGGCAGGGGCGGAGCCCGAGTGGGGGCCCTGGGCCGGGATCGCGGTATCCCCGTCCGCTGTCCGGGTCGCACTGTCCCCGTCCACTGTCCGAATGGGCTCGGCGGGCCGCTGTTGCGCTGCCACCTCGTCGTTCTTCGGACGGCCCTCGTCGTCCGCCGGACCGTCAGAAGCCGTCCGGCCGGGCCGCGCGGTGCCGGACGCGGGCGCGGCGGAGGCGGACGCGGCGGAGGCGGGTGCGGGCGTGGCGGAGGCGGGTGCGGCGGAGGCGGGTGCGGCGGAGGCGGGTGCGGCGGAGGCGGGTGCGGGCGTGGCGGAGGCGGGTGCGGGCGTGGCGGAGGCGGGTGCGGCGGAGGCGGGTGCGGGCGCGGCGGAGGCGGGTGCGGACGCGGGCGCGACGGACGCGGGTGCGGCGGAGGCGGGTGCGGGTGTGGGCGCGACGGAGGCGGGCGCGACGGACGCGGCCGGGCTCGGGGAAGCCGCGTCGGTCTGTGGGGTGGAGGCGTGGACGGGCCGGACAGGGGCGGCCTCGACGGGCGGCGCCTGGGTCACACCGGCTGCTTCGGTGGTCCCAGTGGTCCCAGTGGTCCCGGCGGCCCTTGGGAGAACCTCTTCGGCGGCGTTGTCGCTGCCTTCGGCGGCGTACCGGGGGCGGCCGGTGCCGGTGTCCGGCGAACTGCTCACCGTGGGCAGCCGTGCGGGCGTCTGCGCCGAGGAGGACTCGTCGGATACGGCGTTCGCCCCGTCCGCGTCGGACGGCGGCAGGCCGGCACCGGGCGTAGTGGTCCCCGGGGTCGGGGGCCGCGCAACGTCGGTGCTCTGGGCGCCGGCCCGGCTGTCGTCCGAGGCCGGGACCGCGGTGTCCGGGGTCCCGTGGTCGCGGCCGGCCCGGGATCCGGCTTCGGAACGCGCCGTGTCCGAGGCGCCCACCGTGATGGCCGGAGTCGGCGATGCCGGGTCGGGCCCGCCGACGCCGCCACTCACGGCGGCACCCCGCGCGCGGGGGTTGTCGACGTCCTCCTCGGTGCCGTCCGCGTCCGGTCCTGCTTGCTGGTGGCCGGCCGTGGCAGGTGTGGGAGTGAAGACGAAACCGTTGATCGCCTCTCCCGTGCTCCGCGCGCCATCGGTGAGCACCATCGTCGACTTGCTGCTGATGCCCGCCCCGAGGAAGGTGTCCCAGGTCGTCGACCAGTGGCCGGTGGTGAGTCCACCGCCCACGATCTCCGCCATCGCCTCCGAGCCGCCTCCCGCGATCATGAGGTTGACATCGCGGGGCGCCTGACGGAGGAAGCCCTTCGACGGGACCACGTCGGTGGCGGCCAGGGGCGTGTGGTTGCCGACCTTGGAGGTGACGTCGCCGACGACGTCCTTGGCCAACGGGCTGTGCTTGACGTCCTGCTTGAAGGCGTTGATGAACGTGCCGCCGCCGCCGGCGAAAAGACCGAAGAAGGCACCGGCGAAGGCACCGAACACGGCCTCCTGCCCGACCGCCTTCCAGTCGATCCCCTCGGGGCTGAACTCGCCCGACGTGAAAGCGATCATGCCCAGCCGGACCGCGAACGCCTGGAACGCCTCCTCGAACGCCTCGGTCGCGATCGGCAGCAGATGCGTTCTTTTGACCAGCGTGTCCAGGACGGTCAGCACCACGACACGGCTGCGTGCCTTGGCGACCGCGACCCTGTGCGCGCTCGCGCCGGAACTGAAGATCGACAACGCCAGGATGACGGCCAGCTCGGCCAGCAGCCGGATCGCCTCGGCGATGATCTGCCACTTGGACTCGATGACATTCCACGATGTCTTCAGCCGCCCGTCGGCGATGTCGTCGACCTGCCGGGCGAACTGCCTGAGATAGCCGGTGCCGCCGTCGTTGACGAACATGCCCATGGCGCGCCGGTAATCGTTCCCCACCTGTGGCGGCAGGGCCTTGCTCGCACTGACGACCGAGTCATCGATGACGTCGGACAGGTCCCTGAGGTCCTGGGCCAAGCGCCTGTACGGCCCATGGCTCCTGTGAGCCAGGTCCTCGTCCGCCTGTATCAGCTTCTCGCCGATGAGGACGAACAACAGGCCGTTCAGCTGCTTCGATGCCTTGATCGTCATGACGGGTCAGCGCCTGCCGCTGTTGCTGCTGCTGCTGCTGGAGCCTGCCTGCTGCTGGATGGCATCCGTGTTCGAGGCCTGTGTGGTCAGGATGCTCGTCGCGTTGTCGGTGGTGCCCGTCGAGATGGCCACGATCGCCTTCACGACCGCCCCCGTGGTTTCGGTGGTCGTCTCGCGCTCCCGCACCTCATTCGGGCGAACCGACTTGGCGAAGGTGTCGTTCTCACCCTCCCAGCCGTCGGTGTCACCCAAGCTGCCGAGAAAGTTCTGCAGCATCTTCTGCGCCAGATCGCTGACCTGGCCGATCTGCTGGGAGGCGGCCTGGAGCCGGGCCGGATCCGCGAAGTAGGCGTTGGCGTCAGACATGGTGATCCTCGTCCTCCGTGTCCTCGTTGATCTCGTCGCGCAGCCGGTTACGGGCACTGCGCCCCGGTGCGGTCCGCGGATCCTCCAGGACGGCGGGACCGAAGATGTCGGCCCAGTCGATGTCCACTCCCGTCAGCTCGGACACCCCCGTGCTCGGCCGGGTGAAGGGCTCGAACGTCTCCATCACATGCCGGGACATCTGCGTCCGGGCGCGCTCCGCCGCCTCCAGCACGCAGGCCGCGAGCTCACCGGCCGCCATGGTGCGGTACTTGCCGTCCAGGAACCTGAGAGCGGTCAGCTCGCCCTGAGGGCCGACGGTGACCTCCACCGCCCGGTCCCTGGACCGTACGGTGAACGAGGCCCGCCGCAGCTCCGTCTCCGCCTTGGCCACCGCCGCCTGGACCGTCTCCAGCTCGGCCATCGCCTCGGCCAGCCTCTGTTCCACCGATGCCGTCGGAGCGACCGGTTCCGCGGGCCCGGCCGTCCCGCTGTCCTTGCCGTTGCCGCCGGTCATCGTCCGATCACCGCCGGAGCTCCTCCCTCGTCCGTACCCCAGACGTCCTCGTCCTCCGGGACCCAGCCGGACCGCTCACGGTCGCCGCTCTGGGTGGACTGGCCGCCCTGAGCGCCTTGGCCGCCCATCGGCGCATAGGGTGAGGAACCGGCGGTGGGCACCCCGCCCCGGGTGAAGACCACGTCCTCTTCCTCCTCGTCGGCCGCCCCCGCGGCACGCGACCGAGACTTCGGCCTGCGCAGGGTCGCGCCGTCACTCTCGCTCAGCACATTGCGGACCCGCTCGGAATTCGACTGTCCTGAGCCGCTTCCGCCCATGCCACCCATGCCACCCATGGCACCCATGCCGCCCATGCCACCCATGCCGTTGAAGGCTCCGGGGTTCAGGGGTACACCGCCGCTCTGCGCGTGTGCCGCGGCGTCGGTTGCGCCGGTCGTCGGTGCGCCGAGCGCGCCGCCGGTGTAAGGGGTGCCGTCGTACTCCTCGTACGGCGTGCTGTCGGCGCCGCCCGCGCCACCGGCGGAGTCGAGCAGGGACGACCCGAACACACCTGACTGCGAGGAGGAGCCGCCCGACAGACTGGCGAGGTCCGTCAAGGACGTGGTGAGCGAACCGCTGCCGCCCGAACCGCCCCCACTCGCGGTGGTGACTACCGACCCCTCGGAGTTGAGCTGGGTGGTGCTGCCGTCGTCCGTGGTGACCGTGTCCGCCGACGGGGAGAGCTGGGTGGTGGTGACCGAGCCGTCCGGCTTCGTGGTCGTCACCGTGCCGTTGGGGTCGACGGACTGGACGGTGCCGTCCGGGAACTTCGTGGTGAGTGTTCCGTCGGAGTTCAGGGCCGTCGTACTGCCGTCCGGATTGGTGTACGACAGGCCGGAGTTGAGGCTCCCGGTACTTGTCGTCCCGTCCGGCGAGGTGGTGGTGACTTTGCCGGTGTCGGGGTTGTACGTCTCCGTGCTGCCGTCGGAGTTCGTGGTGGTCAGCGACCCGTCGGAGTTGAGCCGGGTGGTGCTGCCGTCGGCATTGGTGACCGTGTCCGCCGACGGGGTGATCTGCGTGGTGGTGACCGAGCCGTCGGGCTGTGTGGTCGTCGCCTTGCCGGTCGACGGATCGACCACCGTGCTGGTCCCGTCCGGGTACGTCGTGGTGAGCGTCCCGTCCGGGTTGAGAGTCGTCGTGCTGCCGTCCGCGTGGGTGACCGCGGCACCCGGTGTGAGCTTCTCGCCGCTCGTCCTGCCGTCCGCGGATGTCGTGGTCAGCATGCCGGTGGCCGGGTTGAGCACGCTCAGGCTGCCGTCCGGGTATGTGGTGGTCAGCGACCCGTCGGAGTTGAGCTTGGTGGTGCTGCCGTCCGAGTTCGTCAGACTGCTGACCTTGCCCTCCGAAGCGGCGCTCTGGCCGCTGTCGGTGGTGTTGAGGCCGCTGTCGGTGGTGCCGAAGCCGCTGTCGGTGGTGTTGAGGCCGGTGTCGGTGGTGCCGAAGCCGCTGTCTGTGGTGTTGAGACCGGTGTCGGTGGCCGGGCTGCCCTCGAGACCGGTCTGCGTGGTGGGGCTTCCGTTGAGGCTGGTGTCCGTGGTGGTGTCGGTGCCGGCGGTGCGCGGGCCGTCGTCGAGGCTGGTGTCCGTGCTCACGCCGGTGTCCGGCTCGGTGCCGAAGTCGCTCAGAGCGGAGTTGAGACTCTTGAGGCTGCCGCCCATCCCGGTGTTCAGGTCGGCGAGACTGCCACTGATCCCGTTGACGGCCTTGGCGAGATCCTGGTTGGTCTCGTCGAGCTTCTTCTGGCTGAGCTCGGTCTGCTCCTGCTGAAAGGCCTCGGACAGGGTGCTGGTCTTCTTGGTCTCCAGCGGCTCCTCGAAGGCCGTCGCGACGTTGAGCCATTGGTTGTTGAGACCGGACAGCGCCGTTGTGCCCGTCGGTGTGAGAAAGCGCTCGACCTGCCTGTTCCACTTCGCGACGGCCGCCTCACCGACCTTCTTCCAGGCCGCGTCCGTGGCGAGGTCCCCGTATTCGGGATGGTGCTGCCGGAAGGCAGCGGTGGTGTGGTGGACGATCGTGAGCTTCGGGGCGGTCGTCCGGGTCCTGTTGACCTGCGTGATGTTGTTGTCGACCACCCACTTCCACAGGTCGTTCAGCACATCCAGCACGGCACGGTGCGGGTCGTGCTCTCGCGAGGATTCCCAGGTGCTCCACGCCTTCCGCAGTCCGGTGGCCTGGTCGACCAGATTCCTCTGGGCCTGGGCCACCGCATCGCCGATCTCGGAGCTGGGCAGGTAGCCGTCGATCGTCTTGTGTGCGGCCTTGTAGTCCTTGCCTCCGAGCTGGTCCACGTAGTTCTCGTAGTTCTCGTACATCTGGTGGATCAGATTCTGGAAGACCCCGGCCGCCTGTCCCTTCCACGAGGCCTGCTCCTCGCCCAGGGACTTGTCCCACTGCTCCAGCGTGTTGGCCTGGTCGGCGAAGAACTTCTTCGCCCGGTCGAACGCGCGGGCCGTACGGGTGAACGACGTGAGGTCGACGGCGTTGAGGTCGGACACGCTCTGCCCGCTGAAGGAGAACCCCTTGGTGCTGTGGTCCGTGAGCAACGCGTCGAGCGCCGCCCTGCCGCCGAAGATGTACCGCGACATCGGCGTGGTGTCCCAGTCATTTTTGACCTTCGCCTCCTTCACGCTGCTGTTGAACGTGCTTCCGACCATCACCTCCCCCGGCTCGAAGAGCGTCGCCCGGCCGTTCTCGTCGGTGAACACTCCGATGAGCACGACCCTCACCTGCTTCATCCGCACGCCACCGTGCGCGCCGTCCCCGCCTTTGGATGTGTAGAACACGAGGTCGTAGTCCTCGCCCTTGCGCACGTTGCGGCCCGTGAGGGCCGCGTAGTCCGCGGGCTGTACCGGCCTCACCGCCTGGTCGTGGATGCCATGGCGGAAGAGGGGGACGCCCTCCTTGCTCTTGAGGTCGTTGAAGAGCGTCTTCCGGCTGGGCATGGTGTATCCGGTGAAGAGGGTCACGGCCTTGGCCCAGTAGTCATCGGCGTCGGCCTGCATGTCAGCCACAGCGGTGCGCTCCACAGGGTAGGAAGGAGAGAGGCAGAGCGGGCCTCGTGCCGGTGGGGCCCAGGCACAGGCCCAAGTCCAGTTCTAGGTCTGTGACTTGGAATTGCCCGATCCACCCGTGCCGCCCAGGTCGCTGTCGACGTCGGAGAAGATGTCGAGCAGCTTCTGTCCTCCGATGGAAGCCAGACTCTCGTCCTGGTTCTTCAGCAGCTTCTTCACGGTCGTCCGGAGGTCGCGGTCGATGTCCTCGAACAGGGTCTGCTGGGCCTTGAGGACGGCGTCGATCGCGGTGGCCCCGGCGGTCACCCGGTCGATCAGGGTCTTGCCACCCTGCAGGGAGCTGTCGCCGGCGCTCATGAGGCCAATGGCGAGGAACTGGTTCTCCTGCATGGTGTCGGCGGTGGTGTAACCCTCGACGAGGCTCTTGAGAGCCCGTACGCCGTTGGTGTCGTCCTTGCGGACGGCCTCCAGATTCGCGCTGAAACCGGCCACGTCGTTGTCGATGAAACGCTGCAGCCCCAGGGCGTTCAACTGCGTCAGATCGGCCACGGTCTGTCTCCTGATCTGCGTGGGCAGTGCCGGCCCCGGGGCCGACCCCGCACCGCCGGACCACACGGCGGGCGGGGGGGCAGCGGGCCATGGTGTCATGCCCCCCCAAAAGGGACACGGGGTTGATGCGGTTATAGTATTTTAC
>NZ_JBHWUU010000042.1:0-40827 GCF_042737375.1 Streptomyces sp. NPDC060000 | reverse complement strand
ACATTCCGCCCCCCCCCTGGTTAATTGATCCATCCGTTCGCTTTGGGGGTTTGTTTGCTTGTCGGCGGCCTGCCGGGCGGGCCGGCCCCCCCCCCCACGGCGGAACGAACGGGCGGTCGGCGGCTCAGCGGCCGATGGTGACTGCCGACCACATCTGGGACAGGGAGTTCTCGCTGTACTTGTAGTTTCCGGAGATGTCCGTCAGCAGGCCGGCGTGCGAGGTGAGCAGCCGCTCCATGTTGCCGAGCGCCTGGTCCCAGGCGGCCTGCTTCTGCCGGTAGACGTCGGCGTCCGAGCCGTACCACGTCTTCTTGAGCTCTCCGAGTTCCGCTTCCAGGTTCGCCAGGATGCCGGCGATGGCCCTGGTCTGCGCGACCATGTCATCGGCGGCGTTGTTCATGTGGTTGTAGTCGACGTAGATGTAGCCGTCGGCCATCTCGGACATCAGGAGATCTCTTCTCACGTCGTCGGGACGGGGCAGGGGGAAGGCCGATCAGCCGATCAGCTGGTCGAACGCCGCCTGGGACTGGCTGTACGCCTGATTGATGGCGTCGTTGGACGAACCCTGGGTCTTGTGGTGCTCGGCCAGGCTCTGGTTGAGCGCGTCCACCATCGACTCGAGGTTCTTCAGGATGACGTTGGCCTGGTCGTCCCACTGCTTCAGCAGCGAGCCGAACTGGCCACCGTCACTGCCCTGGTAGCCCACCGACAGGTTCGCGCGGGTGCCGTCGACGTCCTGGCGGCACTTGACGATGCCGCTGAAGGCCATCTCCAGCGCTTGGACGCCATTGCGTGTCGATACTTCGCTTGACTGCTGCCCGCCGCCTGCCATCACGCTTTCCTCTCGTCAAACTGCTGGCCAAGGCCCTGATTTTCGAACGAGTGTGTCTTGGGCAAGTGTTCTGGTCAAGTGCCCAAATAATAGACACAGCTGGGGGGTTGGGGTGACACATGGAGCTGAAGGTGACCCTGCCCGCCGGTCGCCGGCCCGCCATGGGCATGCCATTCCGGCGATGGGCCGCTCGCGGAAGCTTTGGCCAAATGCTAGGGCTGCCGGTCCTGCGGGTGCGGACGAGTTGAGGAAGATTTAAGCCTTCGGTCTCGATCAACCGTTGTCCGTGCGCGTGCGACCGCCATGCGGCCCTGCGCCTGACCCGGCCCCGGGCCCGGTGGGTCCCGAGGATCCCCCCGGTCCTGCGGCACCCGTCCCGCAGGCAGGTCCTGTGACCTGGGCGGAGCCGCTGCGGGCGGCAGCGTCCGGGTCCAGGTCCGGCCCTGACGGAAGCATGGACAGCAGCGGCGAGGGAAGCGCCACCACGTCGCCGTCCGCGTACCCCAGTGCCTTCAGCGCGGCGCCGGAGGGCACCCGGTACTTCACCCCGTTGTCGGCCACGAAGTACGTGGTGTCGCCCACCGTCGCGCCGCTCGCACCGAGCGCTCTCACGAGCGCACCGTGGCCCGGCCGGACGACGATGCCGTCCACCGGCAGGCACGCCGCCACCGACTCCCCGGACGCGGCCTGGGTGAGCGGGGTCAGCGAACTCCGCGGCACCAGCGCGGTGGTGATCCGGGTGAGACCGTCGCCGGACTGCACCCGGGCGCAGGCGGACAGTTCCCCGGGCACCGCGGTCGCCCTGGGCGGGGAGTCGGGCAGCCCGGTGGAGGCCGTGGACCGGCCCTGGTTCCCGGGAGCCAGATGCTCACTGAGGAGGTCGGCGCCGAGCGCCGCGGCGGTGGGCGACGCGCCCCCGTACACCTTCTCGCGGGTGGTCGGATCACCGAGTACGAGGGCGGCGCCGGTGGCCGTGAGCGGCACGAATCCCTCCTTCCGCAGCAGGTAGTACTGGGAGGCCGAGCCCGGCACCTTCACCAGGAACACCTGTCCCACGGTGCTCTTCCGGCCGCCCAGCGACGGTCCGGCGGTACCGCGGCCCGGTACGGCGGGCGAGGCCAGATCGGGGCCGGAGACCAGGGCGTCCAGGAAGGCGGCGGACACCGGACGCGGCGTCACGGAGCCGTAGCCGAGGGAGACGGCGGCGCCGGAGTCCTTGTCCAGCCGGAGCCGGCTGCCCTGCCAGACCAGGTATGCCTGCTTGTCGGGGCCGGCCACGAGGAGGGCCTGGCCGGCGGCCACCGCCTGGCCCGTCACGGGGGCACCCACGACGAGGGTGGTGACGGCGGTCGCGGTGGCGCCTCCGCCGTCGGCTCCCTCGATGACGCCTACGGTGGAGCAGACCTGCCAGGGGCCGCCGTCCAGGTCGTCTGCCGCCGGTACGGAGTCCGGGGCGCCGGTGATGCCCACCGGGGTCCCGACGGGCGTGCCGAGCAGTGAAGCGGTACGCACGTCGGTGGTCCTCAGCTCACCGGCGCCGATCAGCAGAGCCGAGGCGTAGTTGCGAACCGGCCGCAGGCGGCCGTCGAGGTACAGGTAGCGGGCGCCGGTCTCCCGGTTGACGATGAGGCCGTTGGAGGTCCGCCAGGAGGTGTTGTCGCCGGGCGAGATCAGCCCGTACACGAGGGCGCCGGCCGAGATCAGCACGCAGACGATGAATCCGGTCAAAGTCCCCCGGGTGGTACGTCCCAGCGGGCTCTCCGGAGCGTCCGGGTCGGCGAGCAGCATGCCGGAGGTGAGTCTGCCCATGACGAAGGTGTGGGCCTGGACCTGGTCGCGCTTGGACTGCATTGGATCTGGTTCCTCCCGGTTCTGGCCTGGTCAGCCGTTGATCGCACGGAGGGCACCGAAGACGCCGGACACCCACAGCGTCAGCGGCAGCAGGGCGATCGCCAGGAGCGAGTGGAGCAGTTCGGCCGCGCGACCCCAGTAGGGCAGCATGCGGCGGCCCGGGACCGTCCAGGAGGCCACGGTCAGCGCGGCGGCCGGCGCCAGCAGCCCCACGGCCAGCGCCGGACGGTCGGCCGGGGCGAGCTCCGCGGCGGCGCAGACGAGCAGCAGGACGATGCCCCACAGGCCCGGCACCACCAGGGCCAGACGCTGCCAGACGTTGACCATGCCCCGCCCGTGCAGCAGCAGGAGCAGCGACAGCACCGCGCCGGTAAGCAGTTCGGGAAGGCTGGGCCGGCGGACCAGGGCGACCAGGCAGCCGGCGCAGATGACGCCGGTCGCCCCGTACAGGGCCGTCATCCAGCCGCCGGCCAGCTCGGTCCGGATGGCGACGTCCTGTCCGTTGTAGGGATCGATGCCCTCCTGCAACTGCCCGGGGTTGGTGGGCAGGGCGGGCATCCGCATCCCGGCGAGCCGGAAGGCCAGGACGGGTACGAAGCCGCCGAGGAGGACGACCGCGGTGGTCACCGCGGCGGCGGCGCTGTCCACGGGCATGTCCAGGACGCTCATGAGTGCTCCGGCAGCCGCGGAGACGATCGCCACCATGGCGGTGGCGATGAAGAGCGGGGTGTAGACGGCCGCCGCGGTCAGTGCCAGCACGGCTCCGCCCGCGCCCGCCGCGCCCGCCGCCAGCAGCCGGGCACCCAGCACGTGATGGGCCTGCGGGCCGGATATGTCGCCGCCGGGCAGCAGCCAGCCGGCCAGCGCCAGGCTGGGCGCCGCCATGAAGCCCAGCGTCGCACCGGCTGCCGCGTCGCCCACCGCCCGTCCGGCCGACGCGGCGCCGGCGAGCAGCAGCAGCCCGGCCGCGGCGGCGGTCAGCGCGCGGGGGCCTTCAGGGCCGCCCGGCCAGGCCAGTACCCCCAGGGCGGTCAGTACGGCGACCACCACCATGCCGCGCAGCAGACGGCGGCCGGCCTGCGGACTCCAGCCGTGCAGCCGTTCCCGTGTGACGTCGGCGATCCCGTCGACCAGGTCGTCGAGCCGCACCTCGGGCAGCGCGTCGGCGTGCGGTCGCAGATACAGGACCTCGCCGTCCCTCAAGTCCAGTGTCGCCAGGGTGCCTTCGTCGTCCAGTGGGCGGTCGCCGAGACGTTGCAGCACCCAGCCGCCGTGGTCCAGGCCGTTTTCCTCCAGGCCCTCACCCGAGTAACGCAGCACGGTCGGCAGGAGGTCGGTGACCGGTACGTCGGCGGGTACCGCCAGGTCGATGGTCTTGGCAGGAGCTCGGACGGTGAGGTGGCACAGGCCTGCCACCGAGGTGTCGGTCATTGGATAGGGACCACGCTTCCCAGGAATGTCATCCGATGAGCTTGGCTCTGAGTGTTGATCAGATGCAGACTACTGAGACCCGGGACCGGCGTTGACGGCCGGGAACTCTTCCGTCCGCCGGTCCGGCCCGCGCATCCGGCCCCGCGCACCCCTGCCCCGCCAGCCCGCCCACCGTGAGCCATGCGCCCGCGGGCCCGGCGCCGCCGTAAGGAGCCCGTTCTTGAGTGTCGTCCTGTTCCGCCGCCCTGCTCGCCGACGCGGCCCGGACATGCCCGAGGGCGAACTGAGCCTCCAGGAGCCGCCGACCCTGCCGGAGACGGTTCCGGACACCTCCGCGGTCTGGACCTATCTGCCCATGGCGATGATGTCCGTCTCCATGATGCTGGCGTTCATCCGGCCCGGCGGGAGCAGCGACGTGCTCACCTACGTCGCCCTGGGCATGATGGTCATGGCCTCCGGGGCCATGATGATCGGCCAGGTGATGCGCAAGAGCAGCGAGCGCAAGCAGCGCCTTCGCGGCGAGCGCCGGGACTACCTGCGCTACCTGGCTCAGATCCGGCGGCGGGTCCACCGGTCGGTGATCGAGCAGCAGTTGGCGCTGGCGTGGCGCCATCCGGCGCCGGTGGCACTGCGTTCGCTCGTGCGGACCACCCGGCTGTGGGAACGCCGGGGCAGGGACGACGACTTCGCCGAGGTCCGGATTGCCGTCGGGGACCAGCAGCTGGCGCTGCGGCTGTCCCCGTTGTCCACCAAACCGGTGGAGGACCTCGACCCCATAGCCGCGCACGCGCTGCGGCGGTTCGTCCGCGCCTACAGCACCGTGCCGGATCAGCCGATCGCGCTGTACCTGCGGTCCTGGTCCCGGGTGCTGCTGCGCGGCGACGAGAAGGCGGTACGGAACATGGTGCGGGCCGCTCTGTGCCAGCTGGCCCTGTTCCACGCGCCCGAGGACCTGTGGATCGCGCTGTGCGTCAGCGACGAGCGCCGGGCCGAGTGGGAGTGGGCCAAGTGGCTGCCGCACAACCTGCACCCGTACGAGCAGGACGGCGCCGGGCCCGCCCGCATGGTGGCGTCGGACTTCAACGGCCTGGAGGAACTGCTGGGGGCGGAGCTGACCGAGCGGCCGGCCTTCGACCCCGAGGCCCTGCCGGGCCGGGAGGAGCCGCTCACCGTACTGGTGGTGGACGGGGTCCAGGTCCCGGCCGGGCACCGGCTGGACGGTCCGGGGCTCCGCAACACGGTCGTGTTCGATGTGTCGGACGCCCTGCGGTGGCGTCCGGGACGCACCACGCTGCGGCTGGACGTTCAGCCGGACGGGGTGCGGCTGGTGCGCACCGACCGGAGCCGCAAGGAGCAGGCGACCCTGCTGGGACGTCCCGACTCGATAGGTCCGGGCGGCGCCGAGGCACTGGCCAGGATGCTCGCGCCGTACCGGATGAGCCTGACCGCCGACGCCGCCGAGCCGATGGCCAACGATGTGGAGCTGACGACCCTGCTGGGCATCCCCGACCTGTACCGTCACGATCCCGCCACCCTGTGGGAGCGCGGCACGGGTGCGGCACGGCTGCGGGTGCCGGTCGCGGTGGGCGCCGACGGTGTCCCGGTGGAGCTGGACATCAAGGAGGCCGCGCAGGGCGGCATGGGCCCGCACGGCATGCTGATCGGCGCGACCGGCTCGGGCAAGAGCGAGTTGCTGCGCACCCTGGTGGTGGGCCTGGCGCTGGCCAACTCCTCTGAGACGCTGAACTTCGTCCTGGTGGACTTCAAGGGCGGGGCCACCTTCCTCGGCCTGGACGGGCTGCCGCACACCTCGGCGGTGATCACCAACCTGTCGGACGAAGTGGCCCTGGTGGAGCGGATGCAGGACGCCCTGCACGGTGAGCTGATGCGGCGCCAGGAACTGCTGCGGTCGGCCGGCAACTACACCTCCGCGCTGGAGTACGAGAAGGCCCGCGCGGCGGGAACGCCTCTGGCGCCTATGCCGAGCCTCTTCGTCGTGGTCGACGAGTTCAGCGAACTGCTGGCGGCGCACCGGGAGTTCATGGAGCTGTTCGTGATGATCGGCCGGCTGGGCCGCTCCCTCGGGGTGCATCTGCTGCTGGCCTCGCAACGCCTGGACGAGGGGCGTATGCACCAACTGGAGAGCCACCTGTCGTACCGCATCGGTCTGCGCACGTTCTCGGCCATGGAGAGCCGCGGGGTTCTGGGGGTCCCGGACGCATACCAGTTGCCGTCGCAGCCGGGCTCCGGCTTCCTGAAGAGCGGGGTGGAGGCGCTGACCCGGTTCCGGGCGGCGTACGTCTCCGGGGCGTACCGGCAGCGCCGGGGCGCGGTGGTCCAGGCCCGGGTCGCCAGCCAGGTCGTTCCGTGGACGAGCGGCTTTGTGGTGCCGCGTGCACCGGCTCAGCTGCCGGAGCCGGAGCCGGAGGCCGACGAGGGCGAGGAGGGCGTCTCCCTGCTGTCGGTGGCCGTGGACCGGATGCGCGACGCCGGGCCGCCGGCCCTCCAGGTGTGGCTGCCGCCGCTGGGCCTGCCGCCCACCCTCGACGCACTGCTGCCGGGGCTGGCCCCGGACCCGCAGCGCGGGCTGAGCCCCACCGGCCGGTCCGGGGCCGGAGGCCTCAAGGTGCCGGTCGGCCTGGTGGACAAGCCGTTCGAGCAACGGCGCGACCCGCTGGTGGTGGACCTGTCGGGAAGCGGCGGCCACCTGGCCGTCGCGGGTGGTTCACAGAGCGGCAAGTCGACGGTGCTGCGCACCCTGATCGCCGCGCTCGCACTCACCCACACCCCACGCGAGGTGCAGTTCTACTGCCTGGACCTGGGCGGTGGCACGCTGGCCGGACTGGCCGGACTGCCCCACGTCGGCGGGGTGGCGAACCGGCTCGACGGTGAGCGGATCAACCGGACGGTGGCCGAGGTCACCGCGGTGCTCGATCACCGTGAGCAGCTCTTCCTGGACAACAGCATCGACTCGATGGCCACCTACCGCAGGCGCCGCGCGGCCGGGGAGTTCCCGGACGAACCGCACGGTGACGTCTTCCTGGTGGTGGACGGCTGGTCCACCGTGCGTCAGGACTTCGACGCACTCGTCCCGACCTTCAACCAGTTCGCGGCCCGTGGCCTGAACTACGGTATCCACCTGGTCGTCTCCACCGCGCGCTGGCTGGAGCTGTCGGCCCAGGTGCGCGACCAGGTGGCCACCCGGCTGGAGCTGCGGCTGGGCGACACCATGGATTCCGTGGTCGACATCCGCAAAGCGGCCACCGTCCCGCGCAGCCCCGGCCGCGGTCTGACGGTCGGCGGCAAGCTGCACTTCCTGGCGGCACTGCCGCGCATCGACGGCCAGGAGAGCGCGGACGACCTCGCCGACGGGGTCGCCGCGCTGGTGGAGCAGGTCGCCGGGCACTGGTCCGGCCCTTCCGCGCCACCCGTGCGCACGCTGCCGCACCGGCTGCCCGCCGCGGAGCTGCCGCGGCCGGAACGGGCGGAAGGGCTGCGGATGGCGCTGGGGCTCGACGAGGAGAGACTGTCCCCGGTCTGGCACGACTTCAGCCGTACACCGCACCTGATCGGCATCGGCGACACCGAGAGCGGGAAGACCAACCTGCTCCGGCTGGTCGCCTCGGCGGTCACCGCCCGCTACAGCCCGGCCGAAGCCCGCATCCTGGTGGTGGACTACCGGCGTGGACTGGTCGAGGCGGTGCCGGAGGAGTACCGGCTCGGGCACGCGGTGTCGACCGACGCCCTGCGGGAGCTGGTCACCGGATCGGCCCGCGCCATCAGCACCCGTCTTCCCGGACCGGACATCACCCCGGCCCGGATGCGCCGGGCGGACTGGTGGTCGGGCCCTCGGCTGTTCGTGCTCGTGGACGACTACGACATGATCGGCAGCAACCTCTCCGCCCACCCCTTCGCCCCGCTCCTCGAACACCTGGCCATGGGGCACGAGACGGGCCTGCACCTGGTGGTGACCCGGTCCGCGACCGGCGCCGGCCGGGGCCTGAACGACCAGTTGCTCAGGCGCCTGGACGAGGTCAACACCCCGGGCCTGCTGATGTCCTGCCCGCCCTCGGAGGGCTACGTCTTCGGCAACGTGAAGCCGCGGAACCTGCCGCCGGGCCGCGCGCTGCACATCGCCCGCCGCAAGGCCGTACTCATCCAGACAGCCCTGCAGGAGACCGGCCCCGAGGAGGAGCCGGACGGGGCGTGACCCTGGTGGGACGGCCGCCGGGGCCTGGTACCGTACCCCCGCGTCGCTCCCGAATCGCGCGGCGCACAGACCCCGGGAGTGACGTCTCGGGGCTGACACGGCCGGTCAGGATCAGGCCGTCAGGGGCCGGTGATCCCCGTACCGCCAGGTGACACACCACTGAACGGCGCATCACCGGACATCACCCGTCTCGCGACACACCTCTCGGCCGCCGTGCGTCCGCATCCACACCGCACCTTGCCGGAGCAGCCCCGTCGGCTCCCGGTGCGGCAGGCCGGCCGCCGGCAGCCGAGTCACCAAGCATCCAGAGAACGACCGAAGGGCCGAACACCCCCTATGCGTAAGCTTCTTCGCCGGCGAGCCTCGTTACTGGCCTCGCTGGTGGCAGCCGCACTCGGCATCACCATGGTGCTGGCGCCCCCGGCCTCCGCCAACGGCACCACCCCAGGCACCTACACGTACTACTCGTGGTCCGGCGTCTCCCATCTCAGCTCGGTCACGTTCAGCACCACAGTGCTGAACGACCCCGGACGGGCAAACGTCTACTGGGCCCACCAGTTCGCGCTCAGTGACGGCTCCTCCGGCTACGTCGGCATGCAGCGACTCCGCGGCGGCGGCGGCACGTACCTGTTCTCGCTGTGGGACGCCGGCGCCGCCCAGGCCGGGGACTCCGGCACCTACTGCCAGACCTTCGAGGAGGGCGGGACCGGCTACACCTGCCGGCTCAGCGCGGCCTTCCCCGCCGGACACACCATCCTGAGCGTCATCGCCTCCACCGGCAGCGGCTGGTACAAGGCGACCATCCGCGACGCCACCGCCGGCACCTCGTTCGACCTCGGCTCCCTCCGGGTGGGCACGGACGCCACCATCGAGACCACCAACATGATCGACTGGACCGAGTACTTCGACTGGAGCAACTCCGCCGCGACCTGCGCCGACGAGCCCTACTCGACCGCCTTCTTCGGCAGGCCCACCGGCGTCGACGCCTCCGGCGGGGGCAGCGTCACCGCCGCGAGTTCATCGCCCGTCAGGAGCACCAACTGCCAGTCGGCGACAGCGGTCGCCGTGGGCAGCACCGGCAGCCTGCAGTCGGACGGCATCGGCAACTCCGCTTCCGGGGACATCACCGGACCGGGCGGCATGTGCGTGGATGTCACCGGAGCCGCCAGTACCGACGGTGCGCGACTGCAGCTGTACCCGTGCAGCGGCGGAAACTTCCAGAACTGGGTGCTCGCCGGCGACGGCACCGTCCACGCCCTCTTCAAGTGCATGGACGTATCCGGCGGCGGTACGGCCGACGGAACCGCCGTCCAGCTGTACACCTGCAACGGCACCGCCGCGCAGAAGTGGACGCTGAGCAACGGCACCCTGGTCAACCCGCAGTCCGGCAAGTGCCTCGACGCCACCGGGGGTTCCGCCGCGTCCGGGACCAAGCTGCAGCTCTACACCTGCAACGGCACCGCCGCCCAGAAGTGGACCACCCCCACCTGGTCCGCGAGCTGACCGGACGAACCGGCGGGCGCTCAGCGCGTGGGCGCCTCGTCCCGCGCCGGGCGCCATCCGCGGGCCCGCCCCCGCGGCACCACCGCGGCGGCCCACACGACCACCAGGACCAGGCCGCCGCCCGCCCCGGCCAGCAACAGGGCGCGTCGTGTCGCGCGGGCGCCGCTCTCATCCGTCGCCAGACGCACCGGAGCGGAGCCGCTGTGCGGCGCGGCCCGGGTGGCAGGGGCGCCGGGCACCGAGGTGAGGGCGGCGAACGGATCGAGCCGGGGAACGTCGGCCGGGTAGGCGGTGGTGGTCAGCCACCGCGCGGTCTCCGCGGCGCTCAGCGCGGGATGGGCGGACCTCACCAGGGCGGCCGTACCCGCGACATAGCCGGCGGCGAGTGACGCGCCCGAGCCGATGAAGTGTCCCTTGCCCTCGGGGGCGATGCCGAGCACGCCGTCACCCGGTGCGGCAAGGTCGGCGCTGCGGGGCCGGTACGCCCTCTCCGGCCGCTCGCCCTGCGCGTCGGCGTCGATGACGGACAGCACGCCGGAATCGGCCGCGGGCCAGTAGTCCCTGGCCGGCGGGGCCGAGGAGGTGGCGTCATCGGCGGCGTCGGGAACCGCGGCGGCCACGATCAGGGCGTCGTGTCCGGCGGCGTAGGAGACGGCGCTCCTGAGTCCGGCGGAATCCTGGGACAGGGCCGGGGACACCTCGATGACCTCGGCCCCGGCGTCCACCGCTGCCCGGATCCCGTCCGCGACCGTGGTGCCGGTCGCCGTGCCGCGGTCGTCCGTGCCCCGGACGGCCAGGATGCGGGCCTGCTGGGCCACGCCGGCGAAGCGGACGCCCCTCGCGGGGGCCGCAGCGATCAGCCCGGCCACGAAACTGCCGTGACCCACACAGTCCTCGCCCGCCCCGCCGACCGCGGTGACCCGGCCCGCCAGAGCGGGTGCCTTGAGCGAGACTCCCGTGTCGACGACGGCCACGGTCACCCCGGCACCGCCGCCGAACCGCCAGGTACCGGCGAGCTGCAGGTTCTGCTGCTCCCACGGCACCGCGGAGAACACCTCGGCGGAGCCGCCGGTGCACGCGGCCCCGGCGGCCAGCCGCGACGGCAGCACGGGCAGCCGTACAGTGCCGCCGGAAGCGGCGTCGGCGGCCGGTGGCGTCATGATCACGGCCGTGGACGCGGACATCAGAAGGAGAAGAGCCAAGAGCAGGTGTCGGAGCCCGGGTCGGCACATGGCAGGCATCCTAGGCGTAACGATCAGTCGGGTTCAGTCTCCGTTCGCCCGTGCCGGGACTCCGCCGCCCGCCCCCACGACATCGGGCAAACCGAGTGCGAAGTGCCGAATTGGGAATGTGGAAGACTGGGGCCGTGGGCGACACACGCAACCCGAACCGGCGCAGTGATGACCGTCGACGCAGCGAGCTGATCGAAGCCGCCTACCGGGTCATCGCCAGAGACGGGGTCGCCGCGGCGACCACCCGCCGGATCGCCGAAGAGGCAGGGGTGCCCGGCGGCCTCGTCCACTACTGGTTCGCGGACAAGGACGAGCTTTTCCACGAGGTGGCCGCCGCCAATCTCGGCTCGATACGGAGCGCCTCCATGGCGGCCATCGAAGGCGGAAACGATCTGCTCGACCAGTTTCGGGAGTTCTTCCGCATCATCGAGCAGGTGAAGCGCGGCCACCTGATCATGACGTACGAGATGACCACCTGGGCACTGCGGAAGCCCAAGTCGGCCGCGTTGGCGGAGGAGCAGTACACCGCCTACCGACAGGTCGCGGTCAAAGGGGCGTCCGCCTGGACCGCCGCCACCAAGGCGCAACTGCCCGCTGACACCTCCGTCGTCGGGCAGTTCCTGTCCTCCCTCTTCGACGGACTCGTCCTGTCCTGGATCGCCGATCCCGACAACACCGACGTCGACGGCGTGCTGCGGCTGGTGGACGCCCTCATGACGCAGTTCGCGCCCGAGCCGTCGGGCACGTCGAGCCGGGAGAAGCCCGGCCCGACGGACTCCGAGGGCCCTTGACCTGCCGCACCGTCCACCCTGGCCGCCTCACCGGTCGGCGCCCGGAGTGAGCCGCACCCACCGCCGCGTCAGCCGGTCCGCAGGGCCGTGAACGAGCCTTTTCCCATGCGGAGACGGCTCTTCCCGCCTGCGTTTCTCCGTACGCCGTTGGATCGTCACCTCGATGCCCGGCATGATTGTGCTGCCCGTCCCCGGTACCCGGCCCCATGGTCCTGCGGTGCCAGAAAGAGGAGGTAACCGCGTGTCACGCCAGGTACTCACGGTCAGCCCGGACCGGCCGGAGGGCTTTCGGACGATCGGTGAGGCTCTGGCCAGGGCGCGCAGCGGGGCCATCGTCCGAGTGTCTCCCGGTACGTATGCGGAGAACCTGACGATCACCACCCCGGTCACCATCGTGGCGGAGCAGTCTCTCGGCACGGTGGAGATCGCGCCGCGCCGTGGCAGCGTGATCGTGCTCAGGGGGGAAGCGGTGATGCTCACCGACCTGGTGCTGCGCGGCCGCGACGAAGAACTGCCGGTCGTCGACGCCCCGCGCGGACAGGTGGCGATGGAGGGCTGCGAGATCATCGGCGCTGCCTGGACCGCCCTGCTGGCCCAGGGCACGGGCTCGCTCGCCCTGCGGGACTGCCGGGTCAGCAATTCGCGCGGCGCGGGAGTCGTGGCCACCTCCGCGGTCGACAGCTCCGTCGAGTCCTGCACGATCGAGAACCTCGGCACCTCAGGGGTGGTGATCGGCGAGCGCGGCCGGATCACGGTACGTGGCTGCACCATCCGCGACGCCCGTGGCAACGGCGTGCTCGCCAACGGAGAGGCGCAGGGGGCGATCGAGGAGTGCGACATCGCCTCGACCGACAAACCGTCCATCGCGCTGGAAGGCCGCAGCACGACCCGGGTACTGCGCACCGTGGTGCACGACACGAGCACGGGCGTGTACCTCACCAGCCAGGCCCGTACGGTACTTGAGGACGTACGGGTCACCGGCACCACCGGCGTCGGCATCGCGGTCGGCGGCGGTAGCGACCCGCTGCTGCGGCGTTGCCGTACCACGCGGACCAAGAGCCATGGGCTGCTGGTCACCGATCGCGGCCGGGGCACCTTCGAGGACTGCTGGCTGGACTCCGCGCAGGCGCCCGCGCTGAGAGTGACCGGTCTGGCGTCCCCCGTTCTGGTCGGTCTGACCGTCAGGGACTGTGCGCAGACCGCGGTGCTGCTGGAGGAGGAGTCGACGGCCGAGCTGGACCGGCTGGAGGTCATCGACGCCCTGGAAACCGGCATCTCCATACGTACCGGCGCCAACCCGCTGGTGCGCCGGGCGCGCATCAACTCTCCGCGCGGCCATGGTGTGGAGGTCGCGAAGGACGGCCGGGGACGACTGGAGGACTGTGCCGTCGACCAGGCCGGCCGCTGCGGCATCCGGGTCGAGGGCGGCGGCAACGTCTACGTCGGCGGCGGCACCATCGGCACGACCGCCGAAACCGGCCTGTCGATCGGCGCCGACTCGGTCCTGACCGTACGGGATCTTGAGATCGCCGACGCCAAGGAGTGCGGGATCGCCGTCGACCAGGGCGGGGAGACGACCGCCACCCGTGTCCGGGTGGGCGGCAGCGGCCGGCACGGCGTCCTGATCGCTGACGGCGGCCGTGGCTCGTTCAGCGCCTGCGAGATCAGCGGCAGCGCCGCGGACGGCTTCCGCGTCGAGTCCACCGATCCCGTCTCCGTCGTCAACTGCACCGTTCGGGACAACGGCGGCAGCGGGCTCGTCCGGTCCCGGCCCGGTCAGCGACTCGCCGTCGAGGGGCTGGTCAGCGCCGGCAACGGGAAACGGGACGCCTGGGACTCGGGGGAGACCGAGGGTGCCGGGGACGGCGGCACGGCGGGCGACGACGGCTGGCTCACCCGTGAGGACGGGCCACTCGCGGCCCTCGACGCGCTCATCGGTCTGGCCAACGTGAAGAAACAGGTCCGCACACTGGTCAACCTGACACAGCTGGCCCAGCGTCGCGCCCGGCTCGGCATGTCCGCCCCGCCGATGGGCCGCCACCTGGTGTTCGCGGGCCCGCCCGGTACCGGCAAGACCACTGTGGCCCGGCTGTACGGCACGATCCTGGCAGAGCTCGGTGCACTGCGTTCAGGACACCTGGTCGAGGTCTCGCGGGCCGACCTGGTGGCGCAGGTCATCGGTGGCACCGCCATCAAGTCCACCGAGGCCTTCAACCGCGCACTGGGCGGGGTGCTGTTCATCGACGAGGCCTACACCCTGCTGTCCGACGGCCGCGGTTCCGGCGCCGACTTCGGACGGGAAGCGGTCGACACTCTCCTCAAGCTCATGGAGGACCACCGCGACGACGTGGTGGTGGTCGCCGCCGGCTACTCCGCCGAGATGCAGGCGTTCCTTGCCTCCAATCCCGGCATGGCCTCCCGCTTCTCCCGCACGGTGGAATTCGAGAACTACTCGGTGGCCGAACTGGTGTCGATCGTGGAAAGCATGTGCGCGGGGCACCAGTACGCGCTCGACGACAGCACGCGGAACGCACTCGGCGTGCACTTCGAACGCCTGCCGAGGGACGCCGCCTTCGGCAACGGCCGCGCCGCACGCCAGGTGTTCGAACAGATGGTGGACCGGCAGGCGTTGCGGCTGGCCGCACGCGCGGACATGACGGAGCAGGACCTCCAGCTGCTGCTGCCCGAGGACGTCGGGGAGGAGGCCGCTCGCGCCGTGTCCGGCGAGACCGCGGCCGGCAAACCGGACCACGACCCGCTGGCCCTCCTCGGCGACATGGTGGGCCTGGCCGGTGTCAAGCGGGACGTCACCGACCTCGTCAACCTGCTGTCCATCGCCCGCCAGCGGGAGGCCGCGGGGCTGCCCGCACCGCGCATCAGCCACCACCTGGTCTTCACCGGCCCGCCGGGAACCGGCAAGACCACCGTCGCCCGGCTCTACGGTGAGCTGCTGGTCTCACTGGGTGTGCTGCCGCGGGGCCAGCTCGTCGAGGTGGCTCGCGCAGACCTCGTCGGCCGCTACGTCGGCCACACCGCGCAGCTCACCCGCGAGGTCTTCGAACGGGCCCTGGGGGGCGTGCTGTTCGTCGACGAGGCATACACCCTCACCCCCACAGGACCGGGCTCCGGTTCCGACTTCGGGCAGGAGGCGGTGGACACCCTGCTGAAGCTCATGGAGGACCACAGGGAAGAGGTGGTGGTCATCGTCGCCGGTTACACCGGGGAGATGGAGCGATTCCTCTCCTCCAACCCGGGCCTGTCCTCCCGGTTCTCCCGCCGGGTGGAGTTCCCCAACTACTCCTCGGACGAACTGGTCACCATCGTGCGGCAGCACGCGGTCGCGGCCGGGTACGAGTGCGGGCCGGGTACGGGTCAGGTGCTGCGGAATTACTTCGAGTCGCTGCCGCGAAACCGCTCCTTCGGCAACGCGCGGCTTGCCCGCCAGGTCCTGGAGGGCCTGATGACACGACAGGCCCGCCGCCTCAGCGCGATGTCCGCTCCCGGGGTGGAGGATCTGCGTCTGCTGCTTCCCCAGGACGCGGCGCAGCCGGAGGCGGTACCCGAGTGATCATTACGGAAACAGCGGTGTGAAGCGGCAGCGCCCGCCGAACGCGCAAGGGCTGCCTGCCGTGTTGCGGGCCGGGGTGCTCATGACCGTGCGCTGAAATCCAGACGTTGCAGTGCGCCGTCCTCGCCCTCGGTGACCTCCGGCAGCGCCGACCGGGCCAGGGTTGCGCACCGCCGCCGGACACCGGGAACAGCGGACAGGGGGACGGATGATCGACGCGTACGAGGATCCCGGCACGCCCGACCGCCGCGGCGGCTGGGCGTACCTGGCGTGGCTGGTGCGCTGCCAGCCCTGGCGGGCGCTGGCCGGGGCGGTACTGGCCAGCGTCTGGATGGTGCTGCTGGCCGCGGCGCCGTACCTGCTGTCGAAGGCGGTGGACGACGGTCTCGAGCCCGGTGACACGGCCGCGCTGGCGGGCTGGACGACGGCCCTGTTCGTCGTGGGCGCGCTCAACGCGTGGGTGAGCATCATGCGGCACCGCACGATGACCCGGGTGCGCATGGACGCCTACCTGCGCACCACCAAGGTCGTCGTCGGGCACACGGTGCGGCTCGGCGCCGCGCTGCCGCGCCAGGTGGGGACCGGGGAGGTCGTCACCATCGGGGTGAGCGACGTGCACACGATCGCGGGCGCGCTGACGGTGGTCGGGCCGGGTGTCGGCTCGGTCGTCGTCTACGTCTTCGTCGCCGGGCTGCTGCTGTCGGTGTCACCGCTGCTCGCGGCGGTCGTGCTGCTGGGGATGCCGGTGGTCGCGGTGCTGGTCGGGCCGCTGATGTCACGGTTGCAGGGCACGGAGGCCGAGTACCGGGAGCGGCAGGGGGTGCTCACCGCGCGGATCGGCGATCTCGCGGGTGGACTGCGGGTGCTCAACGGGCTCGGCGGCAAGGAACTGTTCGCGGACTCCTTCGGCCGGGACTCGCAGCGGCTGCGGGCGCAGGGCTACCGGGTCGGCTCGGTCACCAGCTGGATGCAGGCGCTCGGGATGGGCCTGCCGACGCTGTTCCTCGCCGTGGTGACCTGGCTGGCGGCCCGGCTCGCCGCCCAGGGGGACATGACGGTCGGCGAGTTGGTGTCGGTGTACGGCTATGTCGCGGTCCTGATCGGCCCGGTGGCGTTCCTCGTGGACATGGGCTACCAGCTCAGCCGGGGTGTGGTGGCCGCCCGGCGCGTCGTGAGCCTGCTGCGGCTGGAGCCGGACCCCGACACCGCCGTCGGCGCCGGGGCCGGTGTCGGTGCCGGGGCCGGTGCCGGTGCCGGGGTCGCGGACGCCCCAGTCGAGCCGGCGGTGCTGATCGATCCCGCCTCGGGTGTACGAGTGGCGCCGGGCCGGCTGACCGCGCTGGTGGGCGCGCGGCACACGGAGGTGACCGCCGTCGTGGACCGGCTCGGCCGGTACGGCCCCTCGGACGCCACCTGGGGCGGGGTACGGCTGGACGCCATCCCGCTGGACCAGGTCAGGGCCGCGATCCTGGTCGCCGACAACGAGGCCGACGTGTTCGCCGGGAGTCTGCGCGAGATCGTGGGCGGACGGCGCGAGCCCTCCGAGGCGGAGGCCGCACGGGCGGTGTGGGCGGCGGCGGCCGACGACATCGTGCAGGGCCTGCCGGAGGGGCTCGGGTCGCCCGTGACCGCGCAGGGCCGCAGCCTTTCCGGGGGTCAGCGGCAGCGGGTACGGCTGGTGCGGGCGCTGCTCGCCGACCCGGAGGTGCTGCTGGCCGTCGAGCCGACGTCGGCGCTCGACGCACACACGGAGGCGGCGGTCGCCCAGCGGCTGCGCGCGGCTCGGGCCGGCCGGACCACGGTCGTGACCACCACCTCCCCGCTGGTCCTCGCCCGGGCGGAGACCGTGCACTACCTGGTCGACGGGAAGGTCGCGGCGACCGGCCGCCATCACGACCTGCTGGAACGGGAACCGGGCTACCGGTCCCTGGTGGCACGGGACACCGACGACCCCGATCCGGACACGGGCACGGGCACGGGCACGGGTGTGGATACGGGTTTGGATACGAGTGAGGACATGGACACGGACCAGGGTGCGGACCGGATCGCCGGTGCGGGCACGAGCGCCGTCACGGCCGCGGACCGGCTCGCCGGTGCGGACCGGATCGCCGGTGCGGGCACGAGCGCCGTCACGGGCGCGGACCAGGGGGGCGGTCCGGGCACGGACCAGGGTGGCGGTCCGGGAATGGGAGCAGGCGCGGGCCAGGGCGCCGGTACCGGCGCGCACCAGGGTCCCAGTGCGGGAACGGGCGCGGGCACGGATGCAAGCCCGACTGACATCGAGGGCGCGGACCAGGGCGCCGATGCGGGCACGGGTGCAGGTACGAGCACGAGTGCAGGTACGGGTGCCGGTGCCGGCGCCGATGCGGGCACGAGTGCGGGTACGAGCACGAGTGCAGGTACGGGTGCCGGTGCCGGCGCCGATGCGGGCACGAGTGCAGGTACGGGTGCCGGCCAGGGTGCTGGGGAGGCTGTGCGATGACGGTGGCGGACGGGGGCTCGGGACGGCTGCCGGTCGCCGAGCCGGCCGAGGTGCGCCGGGCGGCGGCCCGGCTGCTGCGGGCCGACCGGCGGGCCTTCACCGGCACCCTCGCCCTGAACGTGCTCGCCGCCGGGGCCGGGCTGGCCGGTCCGTGGCTGCTGGGGCGGATCATCGACGAGGTGCGGGCCGGGCACGGCACCGGGGCCGTGGACCGGCTGGCGGCGGTCATCCTGGCCTGCGCGGTCGCGCAGCTGCTGCTGGCGCGCTGGGCCCGGTACGCGGGGCACCGCTTCGGTGAACGGACGCTGGCGCGGGTGCGGGAGGAGTTCGTCGGGCGGGCGCTGGCGCTGCCCGCGTCGGTGGTCGAGCGGGCCGGCACCGGCGACCTGACCACGCGCGGCACCGCCGACGTGGCGGCCGTGGGCGCGACCCTGCGGGACGCCGGGCCCGAGCTGCTGGTCTGCACGGTCCAGGCGCTGTTCACACTCGGCGCGGTGTTCGTGATCGACCCGCTGCTCGGGGCGGTCGGAGTGCTGGGGCTGACCCCGATCTGGTTCGCGCTGCGCTGGTATCTGCGGCGGGCCCGCGCGGCCTATCTCGCGGAGGGCGCGGCCACCTCCGAGGTCGCCGAGATCGTCGCCGCCACCGCGTCCGGGGCGCGGACGGTCGAGGCGTTCCGGCTCCAGGAACGGCGGACTGCGGCGAGCCGGGACGCGCTGGATGCCTCGCGCCGCACCCGCCTGCGCACCCTCCACCTGCGCTCGGTGTTCTTCCCGGTGATCGAGGTGTCGTACTCGCTGCCGGTGGCGGGCGTGCTGCTGGTGGGCGGCGCGCTGCACGCGCGCGGTGCGATGAGCCTGGGCGCGGTGGTCGCGGGCGCGCTGTATCTGCGGCAGTTCAGCGAACCGCTCGACCAGATCCTGCTGCGCGTCGAGCAGTTCCAGAGCAGCGGCGCCTCGTTCGCCCGGGTGGAGGGCCTGGCCCGGGCGCCGCGCGCCGAGCCGGAGGGCGAGGCGCCCGCCCCGGCGGACGACCGGATCGACGTGACGGGCGTGCGGTACGCCTACGAGCACGGCGGCGAGGTGCTGCGCGGGGTCGACCTGACGGTGCGGCCCGGGGAGCGGCTCGCGGTGGTCGGCCCGTCCGGCGCGGGCAAGACCACGCTGAGCAGGCTGCTCGCCGGCGTGGACGCGCCGAGCGCGGGCACGGTGACGGTGGGCGGGGTGCCGGTCTCGGACCTGGCGCCGCGGACGCTGCGCCGGCAGGTCGTGCTCGTCACGCAGGAGCACCATGTCTTCCTCGGCACGGTCCGCGACAACCTGCTGATCGCCGAACCCGCCGCCGATGACGCGCAGTTGTGGGCGTCGCTGACCGCGGTCGGCGCGGCCGACTGGGTCCGGGAACTGCCCGGCGGCCTCGACGCCGCGCTGGGCGTGGGCGGTTGCCGTACGGACGGTTCGCAGGCCCAGCAACTCGCCCTGGCCCGGGTGGTGCTGGCCGACCCGCACACGCTGATCCTGGACGAGGCGACGGCCCTGCTGGATCCGGCGACCGCCCGGCACACCGAGCGCGCCCTGGCCGCCGTGCTCCGGGGCCGGACCGTCATCGCCATCGCCCACCGGCTGCACACCGCGCACGACGCGGACCGGGTCGCCGTCATGCAGGACGGCCGTCTCACCGAACTCGGCACGCACGAGGCGCTGGTGACTGTGGGCGGGGCGTACGCGGCGCTCTGGCGGACGTGGCACGGGGAGCCCGCGGAAGGCGGTCCGGCGCCGCGAACCCCTGTTCCCTGAGGGGATCGCGCCCCGGAAACCACAGGTCCGCATATCGAACATGAATTATCGGACAACGAACAGTTTCCGGCCAACTTCCTGACGCGCTCCTGACAGACAGCGCAATCCACTGCCACTCTTCCCACTGCTGGTTCACAGCAACCCCACAGCTTCACCCGCTCCATGCGCACGCTCCACGTTCCGCCTTTGTTCTGCGTACCGCCTTGTCGTGCCCGCACGGCTCACCGGCCGTCGGGTCTCCCCCGGCCGCGTGTCCCGTGGCCGCGCAGAAGGAGTCAGTGTTGAGCAGCAGTCCCTCTCGCAGACGCACCCCCCACACCACCCCCCGCCGTGCCGCGGCCGTCGCCCTCGTCGGCGTCTCCGCGCTCATCGCGGCCGCCGTGCAGTCCGGCGCCGCGAGCGCCGCCCCGGTGAAGGCACCGCACGCGGCGGGTCGGGCCGCCCCGGGCGCCGAGTCGGTGCGCCTCACCCCCGCCCAGCGAGCCGCGCTGATACACGAGGCGGACACCGGCAAGGCGGCGACCGCCAAGGAGCTGGGACTCGGCGCCAAGGAGGCGCTCGTCGTCCGGGACGTCGTCAAGGACGCCGACGGCACCCTGCACACCCGCTACGAGCGCACCTACGGCGGACTGCCGGTCCTCGGGGGCGACCTGGTCGTCCAGACCGCGAAGTCCGGCGCCACCGAGGGCGTCACCAAGGCCACCCGCGCCGCCATCAAGGTCGCCTCGCTGTCACCGACCTTCAGCGCGGCCAAGGCGCAGAAGCAGGCACTGAGCCTCGCCACGGCCGCCGGTGCCGCGAAGGCGGAGACCGACCAGGCTCCGCGCAAGGTGATCTGGGCGGCGAACGGCACACCGGTCCTGGCGTACGAGACGGTCGTCGGCGGCCTCCAGGAGGACGGCACCCCGAACGAGCTGCACGTCGTCACCGACGCGGCCACCGGCAAGAAGCTCTACGAGTACCAGGGCATCGAGACCGGCACCGGCAACACGATGTACAGCGGCACGGTGACGCTCGGCACCACGCAGTCCGGGTCGACGTACAACCTGACCGACGGCGCGCGCGGCGGCCACAAGACGTACAACCTCAACCGGGGCACCTCCGGAACCGGCACGCTCTTCTCCGGACCCGACGACGTCTGGGGCAACGGCGCCGCCTCCAACGCGGAGACCGCGGGCGCCGACGCGCACTACGGCGCGGCCCTCACCTGGGACTACTACAAGAACGTGCAGGGCCGCAGCGGCATCAGGGGCGACGGCGTGGGCGCGTACTCACGCGTGCACTACGGCAACGCGTACGTCAACGCGTTCTGGGACGACGGCTGCTTCTGCATGACGTACGGCGACGGCTCGGGCAACACCCACCCGCTGACGGCCATCGACGTGGCCGGCCACGAGATGACGCACGGCGTCACCTCGAACACGGCGGGGCTGAACTACTCCGGCGAGTCCGGCGGCCTGAACGAGGCCACCTCGGACATCTTCGGCACCGCGGTCGAGTTCTACGCGGCGAACCCCTCGGACGTCGGTGACTACCTCATCGGCGAGGAGATCGACATCAACGGCGACGGCACGCCGCTGCGGTACATGGACAAGCCGAGCAAGGACGGCGCGTCGAAGGACAGCTGGTACTCGGGGATCGGGTCGGTGGACGTCCACTACTCGTCCGGCCCGGCGAACCACTTCTTCTACCTGCTGAGCGAGGGCAGCGGCGCCAAGGTCGTCAACGGCGTCAGCTACAACTCGCCGACCGCGGACGGCCTTCCGGTCACCGGCATCGGCCGCGACAAGGCGGAGAAGATCTGGTTCCGCGCGCTGACCACGAAGTTCACCTCGACCACCAACTACGCGGCGGCCCGCACCGGCACGCTCGCCGCGGCCGGTGAGCTGTACGGCACGACCTCCACCGAGTACAAGGCGGTGCAGGACGCGTGGGCCGGCGTCGCGGTCGGCGCCCGTTCCGGCGGGGGCGGCGGCGGTGGCACCTCTTTCGAGAACACCACCGACGTATCGATTCCGGACAACGGGGCCGCGGTCACCTCCTCGGTCACCGTCTCCGGCCGGACCGGGAACGCTCCCTCGAACCTCGCCGTGGCGGTCGACATCGTCCACACCTACATCGGTGACCTCCAGGTGCAGCTGGTCGCCCCCGACGGCACGGCGTACACGCTGAAGGCGTACGGCACCGGCGGGAGCACGGACAACATCAACACCACGTACACCGTGAACGCCTCCTCCGAAGTGGCCAACGGTGTATGGAAGTTGAGGGTCCAGGACAACGCGGCCCAGGACACCGGCTACATCAACAGCTTCAAGCTGACCTTCCCGTAGGTCCCGCGCCCGCACGGGCTGCGCACAGCCACCCGAAAGGCATCGCACAGGGCGCCGTCCCGGAGGTTCGACTCCCCGGGACGGCGTCCCCTTTTTTGCCGGTGCCTTACCCGCGCCCTGTTGGCCTTTTACCGGGATCAAGTCCGTTTACATTCCGGCAATGTTCATCCGGCCGTTGATTTTCAGCCAACATCACTTCGGGGTCATGACATGTACGCGCCTTGATGCCAGTCTTCCTGTCACCCGCCGCACAACTTCACAACCGTCACGGACAGCCGCCCCACGCTGGCCCGGCACCCCCACACCCAAGGAGCTTGTGTGACCTCCCTCTACGCGCGTCACAAGCGCACCACCCTGGCCATCGCCACCGCCGTCGCGGCCGGAGCCCTGGTCACCACCGGACTGGCCTCCGGTACCGCCGCCGCCCAGACCCCGGCGGAGTCGAACGGCAAGTCGGTCCCGCTGGCCGCACCGGTCCAGCTGTCGGCCGCCGCCCGCACGACGCTGATCAAGCAGCAGCAGGCCGACGCGCCCGAGACCGCCCAGACGATAGGCCTCGGCACCAAGGAGAAGCTGGTCGTCAAGGACGTCGTGAAGGACGCCGACGGCACGGTCCACACCCGCTACGAGCGCACCTACGCGGGCCTGCCGGTCCTCGGCGGCGACCTCGTCGTCCACGAGTCCGCGAGCGGTGCGGCCAAGGGCGTCACCAAGGCCAACCCGGCCACCATCAAGGTGGCCACGCTGACCCCGAAGGTCGCCGTCGCCAAGGCCGAGAAGCAGGCGCTGACCGCCGCCAAGACCGCGGGCTCCGAGTCCACCTCGGCGGACCAGGCCCCCCGCAAGGTGATCTGGGCCGCCAACGGCACCCCGGTCCTCGCCTTCGAGACGGTCGTCGGCGGCCTCCAGGACGACGGCACCCCGAGTGAGCTGCACGTCATCACCGACGCGGCCACCGGCAAGAAGCTCTACGAGTACCAGGGCATCGAGAACGCGACCGGCACCGGCAAGACCCTCTACTCGGGCACCGTCAGCCTCACCACCACACTGTCGGGCACGACGTACTCGCTGACCGACGCCTCGCGCGGCGGCCACAAGACGTACAACCTGAAGCACGGCACCAGCTCGGGCACCGGCACGCTGTTCACCAACACCACCAACACGTGGGGCACCGGTGCCGCCTCCAGCTCCAGCACCGACGTGACGGCGGCCGCCGACGCCGCCTACGGCGCGCAGGAGACCTGGGACTTCTACAAGTCGACGTTCGGCCGCAGCGGCATCAAGAACAACGGTGTCGGCGCGTACTCCCGCGTCCACTACGGCAGCTCGTACGTCAACGCGTTCTGGGACGACAGCTGCTTCTGCATGACCTACGGCGACGGCGAGGGCAACCTCGACCCGCTGACCTCGCTGGACGTGGCCGGCCACGAGATGAGCCACGGCGTCACCGCCAACACCGCGGGCCTGAACTACTCGGGCGAGTCCGGCGGCCTGAACGAGGCGACCTCCGACATCTTCGGCACGGGCGTCGAGTTCTACGCAGCCAACGCCTCCGACCCCGGTGACTACCTCATCGGCGAGAAGATCGACATCAACGGCGACGGCACCCCGCTGCGCTACATGGACAAGCCCAGCAAGGACGGCGGCTCGGCGGACTCCTGGTCCTCCACCGTCGGCAACAAGGACGTCCACTACTCGTCCGGCGTCGCGAACCACTTCTTCTACCTCCTCTCGGAGGGCAGCGGTTCGAAGACGATCAACGGTGTGAGCTACAACTCGCCCACGTCCAACGGCACCACGGTCACCGGTATCGGCCGCGACAAGGCGCTCCAGATCTGGTACAAGGCGCTGACGACCTACTTCACGTCGACGACGAACTACAAGTCGGCGCGGACGGGCACGCTGAGCGCGGCCTCGGCGCTGTACGGCGGCACCACCAGCACCGAGTACAAGGCGGTGGCGGCGGCCTGGTCGGCCGTCAACGTCTCTTGATCCATGCGTAGTTGACATTGGGCGGCACCCGGGACGAGGTCATCCCCGGGTGCCGCCCTACGCTTGGGCCCCATGTCTCCGCAGGACTTCACCTACACCGACGTCGGCGCGACCCGCGACCGCCCCGGCCAATGCCCTCCGGGCTTCCGTCCACTCCACGTCCGCGCCCGCCTCGGCGAGGGCCACGAGGTCTTCCGCCGCGCCGCGGAAGCGGTCATGACGTGGGAGATGCACCGTGCGCTGGGGGTCGGTATCGACGCCTCGGCGGAACGGGCGGCCCCGGACGTCGACGTCACGGTCACCCTGGCGGGCCTCATAAAGGCCCCCTGCCGCGTGGTCTGGACGGTGGACGAACACCGGCGCGCCGGCTGGGCCTACGGCACCCTCCCCGGCCACCCCGAATGCGGCGAGGAGTCCTTCGTCGTCGACCGCACGGGAGACGGCACGGTATGGCTGACGGTCTCCGCCTTCAGCCGCGGCGCGAAGTGGTACGCGAGGGCCGGCGGCCCGGCGACCCGAGGCCTCCAACAGGCGTACGCGCGGCGGTGCGGGGTGGTGCTGCGGGGGCTGAGCGGCGGCGAGGAGTCGTAGCGGACGGCGGGTCGGACCGGCTCCGACGCCCGGCTCCGAGGCTCAGATCCGAGGCCCGGCTCTCGGGCGTCATCCGTGGTGGAGCACCGGCCCCGGTACCACCGCCTCCACCAAATCCCCCGGCGGTGCTCACGGCCGTGTCCCGATCACGGCCGTGTCCCGATCCGGTGGCCCCGTCCGGTCACCGTCTCGGGCCCGCGACGGTGTAGGCCGCGGTGCCGGCGGCCGTGAGGACCAGGGCCGTCCAGGTGCCCGCCGCCGTGCCGGGGGGCAGCATCATCCAGGTCGCCACCCGCATCGGCGCACTCGTCGGGGGCGGGGCGAAGAAGGAGAACGAGAGCCAGGCGAACGGCGGCGTCCACGCGTACCGGCCGCCCGCGAGCGCCGCGCCCAGGGCGGCCAGTCCCATCAGGCCCGCGCTGTCCCGGACCACGAACGCGGTGGTGGTCATCGACGCGCCCATGGTCTGCACTGTCAGCAGCACCGTGCCGACGACCGCGCCGGCGAGCAGCACGTGCGCCGCCCTGCGGGGCACCCAGCGGATCGCGGCCGTCCGGTCCAGTGCGAGGTCCTGCCCGCCGAGCCCGACCGAGGCCGCCATCGCACCCGCAGCGAGGACGAGTACGGGCAACCGCGGATCACCGGGCCCCTCGCCCCCGTCCCCGGCGAGTGCCCACACCGCCACCGCGCCGATCACCACCGCCGCGAGCGACGCGGGTACCTGACGCGAGCGCGCGTACAGCGTCAGCCATCTCACCGCGACACACCGCCCTTCAGCGTGTCGAAGGCGTCGCCCTTGCAGGAGAGCGCGGCGGCGCGCATCGCGTCGATCCGCGCGAACTGTTCGGCCCGCGGCAGCGCCTTGAGTTCCTTCCACACCGGGCGGGTCTCGGCGTCGATCTCGTGGCGCAGACTCTCCGACAAGGTGCCGGGCAGCGGCCCGAGGTCCCCGAGGACCCAGCCCACCGCGACGGTCTGCGCGAATTCGTCTCCCCCGAAGCTGCTCCAGCCGACGGGGGAACACCCTGGCACCATGCCTTTGGCGATCAGGGCCCGGGTCAGCTCCCCGCCCTTCGCGGCGGCGATGATGTCGTCGTCGAAGTCGAAGAGCAGGGTCTTGCGGGACCACTGCGGCGTGGAGCCCTCCGGCAGCACGGTGGCGTTCTCCCGGATCGAGATCGGCGCCTGGCTGCCCAGGGCGCCATGCAGCAGGCGCAGCGCCTCCTTACCGGGACCCGCGAGGTCGGCGAGTCGCCCTTGCTGCGTCTTCGTCACGCACACCGGGCCGTCGCACACCAGCTCCGCGGCGGCCTCGTCGACGACGTACGTCCGGCGCGGGTCGGAGGGGAGGACGAGCAGGGCGAGCGCCGCGCCCGCCAGGACGGGCGTCAGAGCGATCAGCCGGGCGCGCGGGGTCGCGGCGACCAGCAGCGCGAAGCCGGTCGCGGCCATGCCGAACAGCCAGATCGTCTGCCCGACGTGCACGGAGGCGGAGAGCGTCACGAGGGCGTGGCGCACCTCTTGCACCGCCGGTGACAGCAGGGAGACCCGGTTCGGCTCCGTGCTCGTGATTCCCGTCGCCGTGGTCGTCTCCGTCCGGCCCAACGACATGTGCATGAGGGCCGTGAACACGAAGGCGCCCATGGTCAGCGCGGGCGGGGTGAGCGCGGACGGCAGGGCCCGCCCGGCCCCCATGCCCAGTACGGCTCCCGCGACGAGGAAGAGTGCCCCCACCAGCGAGATCGGCAGCCACCCGAGGTGCGTGTACTCGGTGTTGGCGACGACCTGGACCGCGCCCACGAGGACGAGGAACGCAAAAGCCGAGGCCAGCGTGATCGCCGTCGCGCCCGCCAGCGTGGCCGCGCGGTGCCGGGCGGGCCGCGGCGTGCTCGTCAGCAGCTCGGTGATCTTCGAGCGGTGGTCGCGCAGGCCCTGCAGCGCCCCGAGGCCCACGGCGAGCGGCCACAGGTAGAACAGCAGGGAGCGGGTCCACAGGGCCATGGACGTCCACTGGGCCGTCCACGCCGTGGTGCCCGTCCACCACGATCCGCGAATCAGGTACAGGAACGCCAGCGCCGTCGTCAGGACCACGGCGCCGGCCCACGGGGCGACGGACCGCTTCAGCTCGATGCGCAGGACGCGGACGTTCACCAGGTGCCCCTTCCCTGCTCGGGGTTGAGCAGCAGTGCCGAGTAGCCGCGCTCCAGCGGGCTGTCACCCACGTGCTCCGGGCCGCCCACCGAGGCCAGCTCGTCCGGAGGGCCCTGGAAGACCAGCCGGCCCTCGGCGAAGAGCACCACGTCGGTGCAGGCGGCGGCGACGTCCTCCACCAGATGGGTCGAGACGAGCACACAGGTGTCCGTGCCCAACTCCTGCAGCAGCTCGCGGAAGCGCAGCCGCTGTGCCGGGTCCAGGCCGACAGTCGGCTCGTCGAGCAGCAGGATCGTCGGGTCGTTGACGATGGCCTGGGCGATGCCGACCCTGCGCACCATGCCGCCCGACAGTGCCTTCATCTTCTCGTCGGCGCGGTCCGCCAGCCCCACCCGCTCCACGGCGCGCTGCACCGCCGCGGGGATCTCCGCCTTCGGCACCTCCTTCAGCCACGCCATGTACTCGACGAACTCGCGCACCGTGAAGCGCTTGTAGTAGCCGAACTCCTGCGGCAGGTATCCGATCCGGCGGCGCAGCGCACGGTGCTCGCCCATGCCGCCCACGGACTCGCCCAGCAGCTCCAGGCTGCCCGCGGTGGGGCGCACCACGGTGGCCAGCGCCCGGATGAGGGTGGTCTTGCCCGCCCCGTTGGGTCCGAGGAGTCCGTGTACGCCGATGCCGAGCGACAGGTCGAGGCCGTCGACGGCCATCCGCTTCCTGCCGACCCTGACCTTGAGCCCGGTGGCCCGGATCTCCCAGGCGTAGGCCGTCGGCGCGATATCGGCCGCGCTCACCGCGGACGTCATGTGGTGTTCCCTTCCGAGGTTCGTTCCTGGCTTCCTGCCGAGGTCTTCGACGAGGTTCTTGCCGAGGTTCTTGCCGAGGTTCTTGCCGAGGTTCCTGCCGAGGTTCCTGCCGAGGTTCCTGCCGAGGTTCCTGCCGAGGTTCCTGCCGAGGTTCCTGCCGATGATCATCGATGGGCTCCCAGCACGGAGTACGCGCCCCTGCGGGCGATCACGACACCGATGCCGAGTGCGAGGACCAGGCCCCACGCGGGCAGACCGCCCGTCCGCAGGGCGAAGGCCGTACGGCTGGTGGCCAGGGTCGGCGCCACGACGACGGCGGCCCAGACGCCGGCCAGCACGACGGCGGCGCGGGTCACACCGACGACGCCGCCGAGCGCCAGCGTCGTCGCCGTGAAGGCCAGACAGGGCAGCAGCCACTGCGCCACCATCACCCCCGTCATCCATCCGCCCAACAGCAGCGCGGGGACGACCACGCCGAGCACGGACGCCGTGCGCCGCAGCACCAGATGCAGCCCGGCCCTGGGCACGGAGGCCGTCAGTTCGTACGCCGGGTCCAGACCGCGCGACCAGGACGCCGCGACTCCGAGCACGGGCAGGACCGGCGCGAACAGCAGCACCATCGACACCTCGCCGGAACCGGAGCCGACCGTGTCCAGCAGCAGGGCCAGCAGTGTCACGCCCACGACCATGGCCAGCCACGGCACCATCGTGGGCGTCATCCACCTCGCCAGCCGCGCCGACCAGCGCCGTCCCCGCGGCATCGTGGCGGTGACCGTGAGCTCGGGCTCGAGGCCGGACCAGACGGTGTCGACCAGCGACACCACGGCGGGCACCCCGGCAACGACAGCGGCGGAGAGCCGGTCACGGCACACCCGGCACGCCTCGAGATGTCCCTCCACGGCCCACACCTCGTCGGCGGCGAGGTCCGTGCCGCCCCGCGCGTACCCCTCGATGATCCGCGTCGACGCGTGTTCCACACTCACGCCAGCGCCCTCCGCATCGCGATCCGGGCCCGGCGGGCACGGGTCTTGACCGTGCCCTCGGGCAGCCCGAGCAGGACCGCGGTCTCCCGGACGGACAGCCCGTCGAGCACCATGGCCTGCAGTACCTGTCTCAACTCCGGCGCGAGGCACCGCAGCGCGTCCCCGACATCACCGCCGACGGTCGCCGCGAGCGCCTCCTCCTCGGCGGCGGGCGCCGCGTCGGGCGCGGCGGCGGTCGGCGGCGGCTCCGCGTGATGAGCCCTGCGCCGGAACGCGTCGACCAGGCGGCGCGCCGCGATCGTCCACAGCCAACCGGTGGCCGACCCTCCGACCGCGGCCCCGGCGAACGCACCCGCCGCGCGCCACACCGCCAGGTAGGTCTCCTGCATGACCTCCGCGACGATCTGCTCGTCCACACACCGACGGCGCAGCCGCACCGCCAACCACGGCGATGTTCGCCGGTACAACTCCTCGAACGCGGCACGGTCGCCTTTCGCCACGAGGCGGACGAGACGCTCCTCGTCCACCTCGTGCAGCGCTGCCCTGACTGATCTCACACCCGCTAGACGCCCGGGCCGGGCCGCAGGTTTTCCGCCCGGCGTGATCCCCGCCACATGTGCGTCGTGGGCGGGCGGCGCGGGCCACCGCGGCTCCGGAAACCCCCGCCCCGCAGGAACCCGCGCCCAGTCACCACCCGGCCCGTGGCCGACCCCTAGCCGATCTCCACCACCCGGGCCCAGGCGGGCGGGGCGTCCGGTACGTAGTCGGGGTTGTTCTCGTTGTACGCGCCCGGGCCCCGGGGGAACAGGCCGATGACCGTGCGGCAGGACGGGCGGGTTTCCGGCCAGGGGGTCTGGCCGTCGGTGAGGACCACGACGGCGTCGGGGCGGGGCGTCGTCCGCAGCGCCTTGGCGAAGCCGGTGCGCAGGTCCGTCCCGCCGCCGCCCAGCAGGGGGATCCCCTCGGCTCGGCACAGCGGGTGCGCGACCCGGGCCGAGGCGTCGCACGGCACCACGGTGACCAGGTCGCGACGGCCGCCCACGGCACGGGCGATCGCGGCGACCTCCAGGAGCGCGCTGCCCAGTTCGGCGTCGCTGACCGACCCCGACGTGTCGATGACCACGCAGACCCTCGGCGGTCTGCGGCGCAGGCTCGGCAGGACGACTCCGGGCAGACCGGCCGAGCGGCGCGCCGGACGGCCGTAGGTGTAGTCCTCGCCCGCACCCGGCCCGGAGGCCGCCGAGCGGACGGCCGCGCCCAGCAACTCCCGCCAGGGCTGCGGCGGATGGAACGCCTCCTCCGCCCACCGCTTCCACTGCCTCGGGGCGGAGCCCGGCCTGCCGTTGATGCCCTGCGCCACCCGGAACCGGACGGCGTCCCGTTCCTCCTTGCTGAGCCCGTTCGCGCCGTCGGCACCCAGCTCCCACTCCCGGTCCAGTCCGTCGGCGCCGCTGCCGCAGTCCAGCCAGGAGAGACCCTCCGTGTGCGGACCGAGCCGGAACCGGGTCAGGTACTCCTCCATCAACTTCCCGTCGGGCAGCCCCAACGACTGGGGCCGGACGGCGCCTTCGGGCTCGACCAGCCCGTCCCCGAACGCGTCGTCGTTGATCTCGCAGTCGGCGGCAATGTTCATCCGCAGCCGCTCCCCCGGCCCGGTCAGACTCCGCTCCCGGGCCACCCGGTCACTGCGCCCGTGATGGTCACGCAGCAGGTGCGACACCTCGTGCACCCACACCGAGGCCAGCTCCTCCACCGGCATCCGGTCCACGAACGCCGGTGAGACATAGCAGCGCCAGTGCCGGTCGACGCCCATCGTCGGCACCTGCCGCGACGCGACGACGTGCAGGGCGAACAGCGCCGTCGCCAGGTAGGGCCGGGCCCGAGCGGCCTGCAGCCGGGCGGCGAGCAGCTTGTCGAGATCCAAAGCCAGGTCCGGGTCCGGGTCCCGCTCCAGGGCCGGGCTCTGGGCGGGGCTCGGGCTCGGGCTCGGGATCGGGATCGGGCTCGGGATCGGGATCGGGATCGGGCTCGGGATCGGGATCGGGCTCTGGCCCGGGCTCGGGCTCTGGCCCGGGCTCGGGCTCTGGCTCTGGCTCGGGCTCGGGCTCTGGCCCGGGCTCGGGCTCTGGCTCTGGCTCGGGCTCGGGCTCTGGCCCGGGCTCGGGCTCTGGCCCGGGCTCGGGCTCTGGCCCGGGCTCGGGCTCGGGGACGGGCTCGGGCTCGGGGACGGGCTCGGGGACGGGCTCGGGATCGGACTCGGGGCCGGACTCGGGGCCGGACTCGGGGCCGGACTCGGGGCCGGACTCGGGATCGGGCTCTGGCCCGGACCCGGGATCGGGCCCGGACCCGGGATCGGGCCCGGGCTCGGGATCGGGCCCGGGCTCGGGCTCGGGCTTCGGTCCGGGTTCTGGCGCCCGCCACGGCGGACAACCGCAGCGCCGCGCTCATGACGCGCACCTGGTCGTCGGCCCCCCGGGTCCGGGCTCTGGTCCGGGTGCAAGTCAAGGTCCGCGTTCGACGGCCCGGCCGTCGCATGCGCGGTCACCGGCCGGCCTTCGCGGTCCCGGCGATCCGTGCCGTCGCCAGGTCCGACGCCCGGTCAGCCGCCCGGTCAGCCCGCCGGGACAGGGCCACGGCTCCGGCGAGGCTCTCGATCGAGGCGGGGACGTCCCAGTCCTCCTGGCGGAGGGTGGCGAGCGTGGTCGCGGGGACCACCACCAGGTCCGGGGCCCCGGTCTCCACCGCCTTGACGAGCAGCGCCCACGCCGCGTCCCAGCGGGACCGGGTCGGCCGGGCGCGAACCGCCGCCACCACACCGTCGAGCACGGCCTGGCGCAGGTCGCCCCGCTCGGGCAGTTCGGCACCCGCCGGGTCGGCGAGCAGCGTCTCCGGGTCCGGCAGGTCCAGCCGGTCCAGGCTCGCCAGCAGCTCCAGCCCCGGCCCGTCCCCGACGGTGCCCCTCACCAGCTGCGACAGGACGTCCCGGGAGGAGCCGGCCGCGGTGGCGAAGGCGATCAGACTCAGGGTCATCTCCCAGCTCCGGGGAGACGGCCAGGGCCCGCCCCGGCGGGTCTCCCCGCTCGGCAGCCGGTGCACGAGCGTGGGGCGGGCGGCGAGCAGCCCGCACACCGCGCGCCGGGCGAAGTCCACGGCCTCCGGCAGCCGTTGCGGGTCGAGCCGGGGCAGGGTGGCCCGCGGCCAGGTACCGCCGAGGCCGCGTACGACGACCTCGTGGTCGTGGGTCCACTGAAGGTGCACGAACCGGTTGGCCAGCGGCGGGCTCAGCTCCCAGCCGTCGGCCGCCGAGGACCGCGGGTTGGCGGCGGCCACGATCCGCACGCCGGGCGGCAGTCGCAGCGAACCGATCCTGCGCTCGAGCACCAGGCGAAGCAGCGCGGCCTGCACGGCCGGCGGCGCGGTGGACAACTCGTCGAGGAACAGCAGCCCCTTGCCGGCCCGCACCAGCCGTACCGCCCAGTCCGGCGGGGCCATCGGCACGCCCTGTTCCGCGGGATCGTCCCCGACGACGGGCAGCCCCGAGAAGTCGGACGGCTCATGGACGCTCGCGATGACGGTGGTCAGCGGCAGGTCGAGGGAGGCGGCGAGCTGGGTCAGGGCCGCGGTCTTGCCGATGCCCGGCTCGCCCCAGAGCAGCACGGGCAGGTCGGCGGCCACGGCCAGGGTCAGCGCCTCGAGTTGGCTGTCGGGACGGGGCTCGGTGGTGGAGTCACGGAGCAGGGTCAACAGCTGTGCGGCCACGTCGAGTTGGGAGGCAGGCGCGGCGGACGCGGCGGCTGTGGGTGTCGTGGTGAAGGGGCTGTCGGCTAGGACCAACGGGGTGCAAGTGGGCATGAGGGATCACCTTCGGGTGTGCGGAGCGACGAGTGGGCGCGGGGCGAAACCCCGGAAACGGCTGAGGAGCCGGAGAGGGACTCAGGAGACCGAAGAGAGGGAGAACGCTCAGGAGATGGAGAAGTGGTGCCTCACCCGGTCAGCGGGTGGTCGTGTCGCGTGGGTGCGAGCGGTGGTTTCCGGGACGGCTGGGCCCCGGGCCGATCCGGCCGGGGCCGGGTCCGGACAGACCGGCGCGGAACAGTCCGTAGGCGATCCGGCGCCGCGCGGCCGCCTCGAGTTCGTCCCGCAGCGCGCCGTCGCGCAGGATCGCGCCGGGGCCGAGCAGCCCCTCGACGACGGCCAGCGCGCCGTCGATGTCCCCGTGGACGAGGCGCTCCCGCACCCCGGTGAGACAGTCGGGGCGCCGATGGGCGTCGTCGATGGCCTGCAGACAGGGCAAGGGAGTACCGGTCAGCGCGACCAGCAGTTCCTCGCGCCGGACCTCGTCCGGGCCGTGGTCCAGCGGGGCCAGTACCCCGTCGACCAGCCCGATCCGGTGCGGCTCCCCCCGGCAGTCCACGAGATGCGGCTGCCCGGCCCGGCCCTCAGCCGCCACCCGAGCCGGTGACGAGGACGGGGCCGGACCGGTCGGCGTCGGTCGTGGAGTCAGCGGCGGCACCTGATCCGGCACCAGCGCCGAGGCGACGAGCGGGTGCAGCCGATCGGCGTCGATCGCACCGGCGCGGATCAACTCCAGGTCGGGCGGCACCCAGGTAGCCGCGTCGGGCAACACCGGAAGGCCGCAACCGCCGCCTCTGTATACGGCCTTGACCACCATCCGCGGCACGGACGACACAGAGGGACCGGGCGGCACCGACGGATCGGGCGGACCGGGGCAGGCCGCCCCCGCGCTCAGCTCCAGGAGCAGCGAATGCCGCCTCCCGAGCCGCACGAGCACGGTGCCGGTGCCGGCGCCCCTGGTACGGCCGTCGGCGCGGAGCAGGATCTCGGCCTCGTCCGCCCACCGGTCGACGGCACAGCCACGACCGTCGGACACGAGGGAACGGCCGGGCACGAGGGAACCGTCGGACGCGGGCAGACCGTCCGGCACGAGCGAGCCGTCGGCGCGCGGCAGACCACCCGCCCCCACCCCCACCCCGGCCCCTGCACCTGCCCGGACGGCCAGTTCGCCCGCCCTGCGCGCGTCCCACAGGTGACGGTGCAGGTCCAACCGGAACCGCCGGCTGGGCCGGGGATGCGGATGACCGCCGTGGGAACCGTGGGAGCCGTCCCACAGCGTGAGGCTGAACCGCTGTCCGGCATCCGCCCAGGCGGGCGGGGTCCGCACCACCAGGTGCACCGGCCATCGGGTGTCGTCGCGCCCCGCGGTGCCGGTTTCGTACCGGGCGAGGGCGATGGTCAGGCCTGCCCGCAGCAGCCCGTCGGGAGCGACCCTCGGCATGTGCCAGCGCAGCAGATCGGGCGCCAGGTGACGCAGGTCGGCCCGGAGTCGGGAAGTGAACTCAGGGCCGTGGGCCCGCGTCAGGGCACGCAGGTCGAGATCGACATCGATACCGGCGGCGGCACACGCTCCCGCCCAGTCCCCGGCACGGCGACGGGCGGTCGCGGTCTCGATCATGGAGGCCGGCACGGCGAACTCGCGCACGCGCAGCCAGAAGGGAAGTCGGGAATCCTCGTTCGCGGTCCGAGTGAGCATCAGCACTCACCTTGCGCGGACGGGGCCCCCGATCTGTCAACAGAAGGAGTAGTCATCGCGGAGGAGCGTAACGCGCGGCATCCGGATCTGCCAGGTGTTTTTGGTCGTCCCTCAGGTACGGGACACCACGCCGCAGGCTTCCTCACGGTTCTCGTCGAGGTCCTTGCTGCGGTCGTACGGGTCTGTCGTCGGCCCGGTCGCGGGCGCGCCCGTGGGTTCGGCCGTCGTCCCGCCCGTCGAGAACCGCGGGTGCAGATAGCCGTCGTACACGTCGCAGGCGGAGTTGCCGATGTCCTCGTCGTACTTCTTGACGCTGATCTTCCCCGGGGTGACGACGTACTTGGCGGGGTCGTAGAGCCCGATGTCGAGCACGCGGCGGACGATGGTGCGTTTCACCTCGGTCGTGGCGTCCTTGCCGACGCGCATCACCGGGTAGACGAAGGTGTAGTCGGCGTGCACGACGACGGTGGCGTGCTCACCCGCCGCGAAGGTCATCCGCCCCCGCGTCTTGACCACGGGACCGGCCAGGCGCAGTTCGGCGGGGTTGAAGCGGCTGAACATCGACAGCGGGTCGTGTTCCTTGTCCGGCTTGCTCAGCGCGGTGTTCAGCAGGCCCAGCAGGTCCTTCTGCTGCGGATCGATCAACGCGAGCGCGGTCTCGGGACGTCCGCCGCGCAAGGTGACCGGGTCGAGGTCGGCGTCGATCAGGAGTTTCCTGGTCCGCTGGAGCCCCTGCTCCACCTGCGCCTCGGACAGCGATCCGACCGCCTTCGCCTTCGGCAGGACGATGCCTGCCGCTCCGTCGGCCCACTGCGCGGCAGGCGAGCCGGCGAACGGCCGGGCGAGGGTCGGCGTGTCGGGATCCACCGCGGCGGGCGCACCGGTCGGGGCCGCGGTCTCGGCCGGCAGCGGTGACGCGGCGACGGCGGGCTCGTGTTCTCCGGTGCCGAAGGGATCGCCGGGCAGCAGCGACGGCCGCATCGCCACGGCCGCAAGAGCGATCACGGCGGGCAGGCCGAGGAAGACCCACAGCCACCGCTTCCGCCGGGCCCCCCTTCCGTCCATCTCCTGCCAGGCCGGGCCGCTGCGCCAGCCCTCGGGCTGCTCACCCCGCGCCTCCTGCTGCCGCAGCCGCTCGGTGACCATGCGGGCCCGCGCGGACGGCTCCTTCGGAGCGGTCTCGCGTATCGCAAGTTCGCTGTCCTGGACGAACTTCGCCCATTCCTCGTCGGGTATGGAACTGCCGGGTTCGGAAGACGAATCGCCCTGGTCCCCACCCCCGTCCCGCCCCTCGTTCCCAGAACCGGGTCTGTGCTCTTCGGACGGTCTGTCGGACACGCGCCGTCGGCCTCTCTGTGAGTCGGTTGCCGGGCGCCAAAGCCTATGACAGCCCTGCTCTGACGCGGCCACAGCATTCGGACGACAGCCCTCGGGCGCCGACGTGACCACGCCGGCGCCCGAGTGGACCCGCTACCGCAACAGCACCCCCGCCCCCTCCGCCGCCTCCTCGGACGGCACCTCCACCAGGCCCAACTCCGCGCCGGAGGCCAGCAGTCGGTGGGACGGGAGGATGCGGACCGTGTAGCCGTAGGGTCCTGTCCGGTCCAGGGACAGCGGGCCCTCGTAGAGCCAGCGGCCTTCCAGGTCCGGGCCGCCGGCCGGCTTCAGCGGGACCTTCGCCGCGTCGGTGATGCGGTCCTCCTCGTCGACCCGGCCAGAGACGGCCTGCACCTCGACGTCGTCGGGGGTGAGGTCGCCGAGGCCGACGCGGACCCGCAGGGCGAGGATGGTGCCGAGTTCGGCGGTGGTGGTGGCCACCGACGTCTCGACGTGGTCCACCCGCACCGCGTGCCAGGCCGAGCTCACCCGCTGCTTCCACAGGGCGAGTTCGCGCGCCGTGTCGGGGCTCATCGACCGGTGCGCGTGGGCGGCCGGAGTGTAGAGCCGTTCCACGTATTCGCGGACCATGCGTCCGGCCAGCACCTTCGGGCCGAGCAGGGTGAGGGTCTGGCGGACCATCTCGATCCAGCGGTCCGGCAGGCCCGCCTGACCGCGTTCGTAGAAGCGCGGGGTGATGCGCTGCTCGAGGAGGTCGTAGAGGGCCGCCGCCTCGATGTCGTCGCGGTGGTCGGGGTCGGTGCCGACGCCGTCGGCGGTGGGGATCGCCCAGCCGAAGTCCGGCTGGAACCACTCGTCCCACCAGCCGTCCAGGACGGACAGGTTGAGACAGCCGTTGAGCGCCGCCTTCATACCGGACGTGCCGCAGGCCTCCAGGGGCCGCAGCGGGTTGTTGAGCCAGATGTCGCATCCCGGGTACAGCTTCTGCGCCATCGCCATGCCGTAGTCGGGCAGGAAGACGACCCGGTGCCGGACGCGCGGATCGTCGGTGAACCGGACCAGTTCCTGGACCAGCCGTTTGCCGCCGTCGTCCGCCGGGTGCGCCTTGCCCGCGACGACGATCTGGATCGGCCGCTCCGCGTGCAGCAGCAGGTCCATCAGCCGGTCGCGGTCCCTCAGCATCAGCGTCAGGCGTTTGTACGAGGGGACCCGGCGCGCGAAGCCGATGGTGAGGACGTCCGGGTCCAGGACGCCGTCGATCCAGCCCAGTTCCGCCGTCCCCGCGCCGCGTTGGCGCCAGGACGCCCGCAGCCGCTTGCGCACCTCGACCACCAGCTGCTCACGCAGATCGCGGCGCAGCTCCCAGATGTCCTGGTCGGGGATGTCGGCGACGGCGTCCCAGCGGTCGGAGCCACCGACGCTCAGGGCCTCCTCGGTGCGCCCGGTGCCGATCTGGCGGGCGCCGAGGCGCAGCACCTCGGGCGCGACCCAGGTCGGGGCGTGCACGCCGTTGGTGACGGAGGTGATCGGCACCTCGTCCGGGTCGAAGCCCGGCCACAGGCCGGAGAACATCTCCCTGCTCACCTGGCCGTGCAGCAGCGACACGCCGTTCGCGCGCTGCGCCAGCCGCAGGCCCATCACGGCCATGTTGAAGAGGTTCGGCTCACCGCCCGGGTATGTCTCCATGCCCAGCCGCAGGATGCGGTCGACATCCATGCGCGGAAGCTCGGCCTGGGATCCGAAGTGGCGGGCGACCAGCTCACGGTCGAAGCGGTCGATGCCGGCCGGGACGGGAGTGTGGGTGGTGAAGACCGTGCCGGCCCGGACGGCTTCGAGCGCGGAGTCGAAATCCAGCCCCGTGTCGGCGAGTTCGGCGATCCGCTCCAGACCGAGGAAGCCCGCGTGGCCCTCGTTGGTGTGGAACACCTCGGGCGGGGCGTGGCCGGTCAGACGGCAGTACGTGCGTACCGCCCGGACGCCCCCTATGCCCAGCAGCATCTCCTGGAGCAGCCGGTGCTCGCTGCCGCCGCCGTAGAGCCGGTCGGTCACCCCGCGTTCGCCGAGGCCGTTCTCCTCGACGTCCGAGTCGAGCATGAGGAGCGGGACCCGGCCGACCTGGGCGAGCCAGACCCGTGCGTGCAGCTGTTTGCCGGCGGGGAGGGCGAGGGAGATCTGCGCGGGGGTGCCGTCGTCCTCCCTCAGGAGGGTCACCGGCAGCTCGTTGGGGTCGAGGACGGGATAGTGCTCCTGCTGCCAGCCGTCCCGGGACAGCGACTGACGGAAGTAGCCGTGCCGGTAGAGCAGTCCCACGCCGATCAGCGGAACGCCCAGGTCGCTGGCCGCCTTCAGGTGGTCGCCGGCGAGGATGCCGAGGCCGCCGGAGTACTGCGGCAGCGCGGCCGTGACGCCGAACTCGGGTGAGAAGTAGGCGACGGCGGCGGGCAGCCCGGCGGAGCGGGGCTGCGCCTGGTACCAGCGGTCGCCGGTCAGATAGTCGTGCAGGTCGTCGGCGGCGGCACTCAGCCTGCGCAGGAAGCGCCGGTCCTCGGCGAGCTCGGCGAGGCGCGCCGCGCGCAGGCCGCCGAGCAGTCTCACCGGGTCGCCGTCGGATCGGGCCCAGCGCTCGGGGTCGACGGACTGGAAGAGGTCGCGGGTCTCCGCGTGCCAGGACCAGCGCAGGTTGCGGGCCAGGTCACTGAGTGGCCGGAGGGGTTCGGGGAGGAGGGGTCGGACGGTGAATCGACGGATCGCCTTCACATTCCACCTCGGCGTGCGTGAGGAACAGACGCACGGCGGTGTGCGTCCACGTCGTCTAAGACGGTACCGGCGTCGGCGCGGGCCCCGCTGAGGGCTGGCCGCCTCCGGACCCACGCTTTTCGGCCCGACCCGCGACAACGGGCCGAAACCCTGTTTCGCCCCGGTAGGCCACCTTGTGACCTTTCGCCCCGCACGAGAGGCTGCCCAGTGGCGCACTCGGCGGGGTCGGAGAAGTCGCGGAAGCCGGCGGAGCCGTCGTGCGCCGAGTCGAGGAGGGGAACTCGAACCATGGCACGGACGCGAGCACGGCGTCTGCGCCGGGCGGGGGGCCTGACCGCGGTCGTCACGACCGTGGTCCTTTCGGCCGTCACCCTGCCCGCGCACGCCGTACCGGAGGGGACGATTCTCGGTGCCGGTCTGCCCGGTTCCGTCGGCGGAAGCTACCTCGTGACACTGAAGGGGGGCGTCCACGCGTCGTCGGAGGCCGGGCGCGGCCTCGTCGGTTCGTACGGGGCGACGATCCGCCGGACCTACGGCACGGTGCTCGACGGGTTCGCCGTCGAGGCCGGCGAGAGACAGGCCCGGCGGCTCGCGGCCGACCCGCACGTGGCCTCGGTCGTCCAGGACACCCGCGTGTCGCTGGACGCGGCGGGGGTCACGAAGAACCCGCCGTCCTGGGGGCTCGACCGCGTCGACCAGCCGGGCCGGCCTCTGGACAACAGCTACATCTGGCCGAAGTCGGCGGGCTCCGGCGTCACGGTGTACGTGATCGACACCGGCGTCCGGATCACGCACACCGACTTCGGCGGCCGGGCGAGCTACGGCTGGGACTTCGTCGGCGGTGACCGTGTCGCCACCGACGGCAACGGCCACGGCACGCATGTCGCCGGCACCGTCGCGGGCACCACTCTCGGTGTCGCCAGGAAGGCCAGGGTGGTGGCGGTACGGGTGCTCGACGACGCCGGTGCGGGCACCACCGCGCGGGCCGTCGCGGGCATCGAGTGGGTCACCCGGCACGCGCACAAGCCCGCGGTCGCCAATCTCAGCCTGGGCGGCGGCTACAACGCGGCGCTGGACGCGGCCGTCCGCACCTCCATCCGGTCCGGTGTCACCTACACCGTCGCCGCGGGCAACGCGGGGCAGCCGGCCGCCCTGCACTCCCCCGCCGACGTGCGGGAGGCCGTCACGGTCGGGGCCACCGACCGGGGCGACGCCAGGGCGGGCTTCTCCAACTACGGTTCGGCCCTCGACCTGTTCGCGCCGGGTGTGTCGATCACCTCCGCCTCGAACCGGAGCGACACCGGGCGGGTGACCTGGTCCGGTACGTCGATGGCGGCGCCGCACGCGGCGGGCGCGGCCGCGCTCGTCCTCGCCGACCATCCGGGGGTCACGCCCGCACAGGTCGCGCGGGCGTTGGTCGCGGGCGCGGTGGACGGCAAGGTCTCCGGCCGGGGGACCGGTTCGCCGGACAGACTCCTCCAGATCCCACCGTTCAGGTAACGGAGCTCCGCGACCGGCTCCGTTCCCCGCGAACGAGGCCGGTCCTGTGTGGAGAAATGCACGCGAGTAGTTAACAAAGCGCCGGATTGCTCACCCGAATAGGGTGGAAGGCTCCTCCGGTACTCCCCCGCAGGACCCCCTCCCCACCACATCCATCCGCCTACCCCCCGTTGATGCGGACAGGAGCGGTCATGCCAGCAAGGCACCACCCGTCATCACCCCCGACGCCTCGCAACAAGAGCAACAAGGGCAACAAGAACGTCAAAGACAGTAAAGAAAGCAAAGACGGCGAGGACGGCAAGAACACCGAGAAGGCCCAGGGCCTGGAGCAGCCCGAGAGCCCGGAGGGCCAAAAGAGCCAGGAGGCCCCGAAGAGCGGCGACAGCTCGGGCCTCACCGGCAGCACCGGCGGCTCAGGCAGCACCGGCGGCACCGGCGGCTCCGGGAAGGTCACGCCTCTCCCGGAGCTGTCGCCCGCCTCCGGCTCGCCGGCCCCGGAGCGATCCTCCCCGGGCCGCGACGCCACCGCCGTGGGGCGCATACCCGTCCTCGACGTCCGCCCGCTCGTCCAGCAGGGCCGTCGGCCCGCCAAGGCGGTCACCGGTGAGACCTTCGAGGTCTCGGCGACCGTGTTCCGGGAAGGGCACGACGCCGTCGCCGCCAACGTCGTCCTGCGGGATCCGGACGGCGGTGCCGGCCCGTGGACGCCGATGCGCGAGCTCGCCCCCGGCACCGACCGCTGGGGCGCGGACGTCACGCCGGACGCGCCGGGCCGCTGGACGTACAGCGTGGAGGCCTGGAGCGACCCGGTCGCCACCTGGCGCCACCACGCCCGCATCAAGATCCCCGCGGGGATGGACACGGAGCTGGTCCTCGCGGAGGGCTCGCGTCTGTACGAGCGGGCGGCCGCCGGAGTGCCGGAGGGCCCGGACCGCGCGGTGGTGCTGACGGCGGTCGACGCGCTGCGCGACGAGACCCGCCCGGCCGTCTCCCGCCTGGCGGCGGCCCTGACACCGGAGGTGGACGCCGTCCTCGGTCGGCATCCGTTGCGGGAACTGGTCACCGCCTCCGAGCCGCTGCCGCTGCTCGTCGAGCGCGAACGCGCCCTGTACGGCGCCTGGTACGAGTTCTT
>NZ_JBHWUU010000041.1:0-80149 GCF_042737375.1 Streptomyces sp. NPDC060000 | reverse complement strand
GCAGAGCGCCTACGGCAGCGCCAGCATCCGCTCCAGGGCCAGCTTCGCGAACGCCTCGGTCTCCTGGTCGACCTGGATCCGGTTGACCAGCTTGCCCTCGGCGAGCGACTCCAGGGTCCAGACCAGGTGGGGGAGGTCGATCCGGTTCATCGTCGAGCAGAAGCAGACCGTCTTGTCGAGGAAGACGATCTCCTTGCCCTCGGGCGCGAAACGGTTCGCCAGCCGGCGCACCAGGTTCAGCTCGGTGCCGATGGCCCACTTCGAACCGGCCGGGGCCGCCTCCAGCGCCTTGATGATGTACTCGGTCGAACCGACGTAGTCCGCCGCGGCCACGACCTCGTGCCGGCACTCGGGGTGCACGAGCACGTTCACTCCGGGGATCCGGGCACGGACGTCCTCGACCGACTCCAGGCTGAAGCGGCCGTGCACCGAGCAGTGGCCCCGCCAGAGGATCATCTTCGCGTCGCGCAGCTGCTCGGCGGTGAGCCCGCCGTTCGGCTTGTGCGGGTTGTAGAGAACGCAGTCCTCGAGGGACATGCCCATGTCCCGTACGGCCGTGTTCCGGCCGAGGTGCTGGTCGGGCAGGAAAAGGACCTTCTCGCCCTGCTCGAAGGCCCACTCCAGGGCCCGCTGGGCGTTGGAGGAGGTGCAGATCGTGCCGCCGTGCTTGCCCGTGAACGCCTTGATGTCCGCGGACGAGTTCATGTACGAGACGGGCACGACCTGCTCGGCTATGCCGGCCTCGGTCAGCACGTCCCAGCACTCCGCGACCTGCTCGGCGGTGGCCATGTCGGCCATCGAGCAGCCGGCGGCGAGGTCGGGGAGGACCACCTTCTGGTCCTCGGACGTCAGGATGTCCGCGGACTCGGCCATGAAGTGCACACCGCAGAACACGATGTACTCGGCCTCCGGGCGGGCGGCCGCGTCCTTGGCCAGCTTGAAGGAGTCGCCCGTGACGTCGGCGAACTGGATGACCTCGTCGCGCTGGTAGTGGTGGCCGAGCACGAAGACCTTGTCACCGAGCTTCTCCTTGGCGGCGCGGGCACGCGCGACCAGGTCCGGGTCGGAGGGCGAGGGCAGGTCGCCGGGACACTCGACGCCCCGCTCGCTCTTCGGGTCGGCCTCACGGCCGAGCAGCAACAGGGCGAGCGGAGTCGGCTGTACGTCGAGCTCCGTGGTCTGGGCGGCGGTCACGACACGCACCCTTTCTACTTTTCGTCGATCTGACGTTATCTATCATAACCCGCTTCACGTCACTTTGACGATGGTCATCGCGTCGATGTGACGGGAATCCCCGACCCCGGTCCGCCACCGGTCCGCCACCGGCCTGGAGGTCGCTGTCCGCCGCACCGCACGTGTGCGAGCATGAAAGGCAGGAAGAGGAAAGAAGTGGAGACACGAATCCTCGGCCCGGAATGAATCCGGGGCCCCGGCGGTTGACAACGTCGGCAAGCAGTCTCCGTACAACCCGGGAGAGATGTAGATGTCCGTATCGGACGAGAAGACCACTGTCAGCGACGGCATCCTCCTGTCCGACGCCGCCGCGGCGAAGGTCAAGGCCCTGCTCGACCAGGAAGGCCGAGACGACCTGGCCCTGCGTGTCGCCGTTCAGCCCGGCGGCTGCTCCGGCCTGCGCTACCAGCTCTTCTTCGACGAGCGTTCGCTCGACGGTGACGTGCTCAAGGACTTCGACGGCGTCAAGGTCGTCACCGACCGCATGAGTGCCCCGTACCTGGGCGGCGCCTCCATCGACTTCGTGGACACCATCGAGAAGCAGGGCTTCACGATCGACAACCCGAACGCGACGGGCTCCTGCGCCTGCGGCGACTCCTTCAGCTAGGACAGACCGCGGACGGCCCGTTCGCACCGCTGGACCGCACGAAGGCGGCGGCCCCTCCGAGGGGGCCGCCGCCTTCGCGTTCGCGCCGTGCGAACCGCTGCCGCCAGGGCGTCACTGTGCCTGCGGCAGCCGTGCCCCCGCCTTCTCCAGCGGGATCGGGCCACCGTCCGACCCGACGACCTTCCGGCTGCCCAGCGACTCGTCCAGGTGCACGGTCCGGTGGTACTCCTTGGCGATCAGGATGCAGATCTTGTCCGGCCAGGGCGTCTCGGTCACGGTGACCTTCACCTCGTCGCCGCTCGCCGCCGCCGTGGCCTTGTAGTCGGCGCACACCCCGCCGGTGAAGCTCACGGTCAGCTCCTTGCCCTCGGCGGTGTAGCCGTCCACCTGCACGTCACGCTTTCCCGACGAGGCGGTCGGCGTCGGCGCGGGTGCGGGCGTCGTGGCGGACTTCAGATACGACGGCTCGACCGCCGGCTGCGTCACCGTGTAGCTGTCGGCGGTCCCCGACGCCTTCACCTCGAACAGCCAGGACGGTACGAGCACCTGCTGTCCGCCCGAGGTGTGCGGGGCGAGTCCGAGCACCGCGTCCTCGACCGCCGCCGTCTGCGCCTTCGGAGCGGCCGTCGACGAACCGCACGGACTCTCCAGCCGGTCCTTCAGCGGCACCGGACTGGCGCAGCCGCCGATGCCCATCCGGTGGTCGGTCCCCGGCGCCGCGTTCAACGCGTCCAGCGCCTCCCGCGCGCTCAGCAGCGGATACGTGTCGCCCTTCACCGGCGCTTCCAGCTGCCCGTTACCGCCGACCACCTCGCCCTGGGCGTCGACGCTGATCCCGGTCGTCCAGCCGTAGGTCGGCAGAGCGCCGATCACCGGGTCGGCGTTCACCACCCGCTGAGTCCCCATCACCTGGGTCGCGTCCACCTCGGCGCCGTCCTGCCCGATCGCCTTCAGGACCGGCGCCGCCGCCTTCTTCGCGGCCGCCTCGCTCACCGGGTCGCCGGCCGGGACCACGGAGACTCCGGCGCACTTGTCGGTGGCGCCCGTGCAGTTGTCGGTGCCGGGTGCGTACCGGGTGAACGTCCACATCCCCGGTGCCTGCCGGTTCACCCGCAGTACCGGCCCCGAGCCGTCGTTCCCGGCGCCGACCTTCCAGGCCGCCCCGTCGGCCACGGGCGTCCCCTCGGCCCCCAGCGCCTTGGCCAGCCGGGCCACCTCGTCCTTCGTGACCTCGCCCTTCGCCCAGTACACGGGCGCCGAGCCGGGTCCGTCGGGGAGCGTGCCGTCGGCCGTGTAGGTCACCCCGTAGGGGTTGGGCTCACCGGGCGCGATGCCGTTCGTACCGCTCTGGGAGGTGTCCGCACTCCCGGAGGTGCCCGCGGAGGTGCCCGCGGAGTAGTCGTCCAGGAGGAGCGCCGCGGGCGTCCCGTCCCCGGCCGGCGACCCGGAGCCGGCGCCCCCACCGGAGCCGCCGAACGCACTGGAGGTCAGATAGGCCCCACCGCCACCCACCAGCAGCACGGCGGCAGCGACGGAGGCGATGAGAACGGGGGAGCGCCGCCGGGGCCCGCCCGGAGGGCCCTCGCCCACCGCCGACCCGACAACCTGCTCGTCCGGGGCGACCTGCTCGTCCGGGCCGGAGACCTGCGCGTCCGGGTCGGAGACGTGGCCGTCCGGGCCGGAGACGGCGACAGCGGGCGCCTCGTCGGCATCGGCGTCGGTGGCGGTGGGCTGCTCACCGGCATTGCGACCGGAACCGGCAGGCTTCCCGGCCCCGGAAACGGTGGGCTTCCCCCTATCGGCGGGATCGGTGGCACTCACGGCATCTGAGATCGGGGGAACCCCTGCATCGGAAGCCGGGGGAGTCCCCCCGCCGGAAACCGGGGGAGTCTCTGCGCCGGAAGCGGCGGGGGCCCCGGGACGGCCGAGCTTCTCCGGAACGCCGGCTTCCTCGGCCTGCGTCGCCTCGACCCGGGCCCGCGCGTCCTCGGCCCGTGTCCCGTCGGCACGAGTCTCCTCCGCGCGTACCTCCGGGACTTCGGCCCCTTCGGTCGTGGCCTCCTCGGCCTTGTGCCCTTGGGTCGTGGCTTCCTCGGCCTTGGCCCCTTCGGCCGTGGCCTCCTCGGCCTTCGCCCTCTGGGGACCCGTCTCCTCCGGCTCACGCGCGGCGTCGTCGTTCTCGGGTCGCTCGGTGTTCACCGCATCGCTCCTTCGGCTGCCCTGCTGGCGTATCCCACATCCCCTTTACGGGGGACGGCGATGGGACGCGCCGGGGGAGCGCACGGTTCCCTTCCGAGCGCCGTACCGAAGAAATCGAGGGATTACCCCCTGGGAACCTGTCCTAGTTGCCGTAATCCGGCATCGCCTCGAGCAGACGCGCCGACGTCGCCGGAACGTGCACACCGTGGATGAGTGACGGGGAGACCGGACGGGAAGTGATCTTCTCCGGGGCCGCCCAGTGCCGGGCCATCCGGGCGCAGTCACCGCGCAGCGACGCGAGGTCGCCGTCGAGGTCGGCCGGAGCGGGGGCGTGGACCTTGAGGTTCGTCATAACCGAACCGTAGGCACGTCGGAGTCCGCGAAGAAAGATCTACTATCGGGTAGTTTCGGCTGCTTCAGTGGCGGGAGTCGACCGGGTAGCGTGAACTGTCAATCCCGCTCCCCACAGGAGAGTCCTCGCCGTGCGCATCGCAGTCACCGGCTCCATCGCAACCGACCACCTCATGACGTTCCCCGGCCGCTTCGCGGACCAGCTCGTCGCGGACCAGCTGCACACGGTCTCGCTCTCCTTCCTGGTCGACAACCTCGACGTGCGCCGGGGCGGCGTGGGCGCGAACATCGCCTTCGGGATGGGACAGCTGGGGAGCCGGCCGATCCTGGTCGGCGCCGCGGGCGCGGACTTCGACGAGTACCGGGCCTGGCTGGACCGGCACGGCGTCGACACCGGGTCCGTCCGCATCTCCGAGACCCTGCACACCGCCCGCTTCGTGTGCACCACCGACGCCGACCACAACCAGATCGGCTCCTTCTACACCGGCGCGATGAGCGAGGCCCGTCTCATCGAGCTGAAGACCGTCGCCGACCGCGTGGGCGGCCTGGACCTGGTCCTGATCGGCGCCGACGACCCGGAGGCGATGCTCCGCCACACCGAGGAGTGCCGCTCCCGCTCGATCCCCTTCGCGGCCGACTTCTCCCAGCAGATCGCCCGGATGAACGGCGACGAGATCCGGATACTGCTGGAGGGCGCGACGTACCTCTTCTCCAACGAGTACGAGAAGGGCCTCATCGAGTCCAAGACGGGCTGGACGGACGCGGAGATCCTCTCCAGGGTCGGCCACCGCGTCACCACCCTCGGCTCGCGCGGCGTCCGCATCGAGCGGGCCGGCGAGGACCCGATCGAGGTCGGCTGCCCGGAGGAGGAGGCCAAGGTCGAGCCCACGGGCGTCGGTGACGCCTTCCGCGCCGGCTTCCTCTCCGGCCTGGCCTGGGGCGTCTCGCACGAGCGCGCCGCCCAGATCGGCTGCATGCTCGCCACCCTCGTCATCGAGACGGTCGGCACCCAGGAGTACCAGCTGCGCCGCGCCCACTTCATGGACCGCTTCACCAAGGCGTACGGCGACGAGGCCGCCACCGAGGTCCGCAAGCACCTGGCGTGACTCAGGACAGCCGGCGGACCACATAGGCCGAGCCCCGGTCCGCCGGCTCCTCACCCACGTACTCCTGTTCCCGCATCTCGCACCACGCGGGGATGTCCAGCCGGGCCGCCTCGTCGTCGGACAGCACCCGCACCCTGCCGCCGACCGGCACGTCCCCGATGACCTTCGCCAGTTCGATGACGGGGATCGGGCACCGTTTGCCCAAGGCGTCCACGACCAGCACGTCGCCGCGCACGTCCGCCACCGGAGCGGGCGCCCCGAGCTTCTCCCGTACCCCCGCCACCGCCCCCGGCAGCACGGCGAGAAACCTCTCCACATCCTCCTCGGCGGCTCCCACCGGCAACGAGATCCGCACGTTCCCCTCACTCAGCACCCCCATCGCCCTCAGCACATGGCTGGGCGTCAGCGTGCTGCTGGTGCAGGACGACCCGGAGGAGACGGAGAACCCCTCCCGGTCCAGCTCGTGCAGCAGCGCCTCCCCGTCGACGTACAGACAGGAGAACGTGACGATCCCCGGCAGCCGCCGCTGCGGATCCCCGACGACCTCGACATCCGGTACGACGGCCCCCACCCGCGCCCGGATCCGCGCCGTCAGCTCGCGCAGCCGTACCGCCTCGGCCGCCGCCTCCGCCCGCACCGCCCGCAGCGAGGCCGCCGCGGCCACGATCGCCGGAATGTTCTCGAACCCGGCCGCCCGTCCCGACTCCCGCTCGTCCACGGGCCCTTGCGACGCGAACCGGACGCCCTTGCGCACGACCAGCAGGCCGACACCCGAGGGCCCGCCCCACTTGTGCGCGCTCGCCGCCAGCAGCGACCAGGGGCCCTCCACGGCCGCCCACCCGAGCGACTGGGCGGCGTCCACCAGCAACGGCACCCCCGCCTCCCGGCACAGCTCGGCCACGGCCGCCACCGGCTGCTCGGTCCCCACCTCGTGATTGGCCGACTGGAGACAGGCCAGCGCGGTGTCGGCGCGCAGCGCGTCGGCGTACGACTCGACGGTGACCGCACCGGTCCGGGTCACCGGCACCCGGGTCACCGTCCCACCCTCAGCCTCGAGCACCTCGGCCGAATGGAGGACCGAGGAGTGTTCGACGGCTGACACGATCAGGTGACGTCCGACCCGCCGACGCCCCGCCGACACGCCCCCGATCCCGGAGTGGACGGCCCGGGTGCCGGAGGACGTGAAGACCAGCTCGTCCGGCCGGCAACCCACCGCCTCGGCGGCAGCCTCCCGGGCGGCGTCCAGCAGCATCCGCGCCCGCCGCCCCTCCCGGTACAGCCGGGCAGGGTCGGCCCACCCCTCGTCGAACGAGGCCAACAGCGCCTGACGGGCGACGGGATGCAGGGGAGCGCCGGATGCAGCGTCGAAGTAGGACACACCTCAACGTTAGAACGTGCGGGTGCTGTGCAGGGGCGCGGGCCTGCGCCGATACGCGGCTCCGCCGCGGGGCGCGAACGGCCCCCACCGGCCCGGAGTCGCCGCACCACCCGCATTGACGACCTATTAGGCGCCGCTCCCGAACCCTTCGGGGTGACCCGCGGCGCGTATGCCACCCTCCCCGCGACCCCCCGGAGGGCGTCGGCTAGGGTTTGCTCCGCATAAACATCCAAACCCCTGCCCGACGCAGGGCGGCGACCGACCAGCGAGAAGGCAGGCCGCAGCCAACCGCGCGGGCGAGACTCTCGGGAAGGCGCTACGTGAGTCCCAACGGCTCCGACCGCTCGCCGCGGCGCCCGATGCGGCGGAAGCTGCTGCAGGCAATGACCGCGGGCCTGGTCCTGGCGACCGCCACCGGTTGCACATACAAGGACTTCCCCCGCCTTGGTATGCCCACCCCGGTCACAGAAGAGGCTCCGCGGATCCTCTCCCTGTGGCAGGGCTCGTGGGCAGCCGCGCTGGCCACCGGCGTGCTGGTGTGGGGCCTGATCCTGTGGAGTGCTTTCTTCCACCGGCGTAGCCGCACCAAGGTCGAAGTTCCTCCGCAGACCCGGTACAACATGCCGATCGAGGCGCTGTACACGGTCGTGCCGATCATCATCGTCTCGGTCCTCTTCTACTTCACGGCCCGTGACGAATCGAAGCTGCTGAGCCTCGACAAGAAGCCCGACGTCACGGTGAACGTGGTCGGCTTCCAGTGGAGCTGGTGCTTCAACTACATCGAGAGCGTCGACGGTTCCGACGGGGACGCGAAGACCGACAAGAACCTGTCCGCGATCCCGGACCGGTTCAAGACGGACTTCCCCGACAACGCCGGCGGCGTCTACACCTGCGGTACTCCCGGTGAGCGGAACCCGCAGACCAACAACCCCGGTCCGACCCTCTGGCTTCCCGAGGGCAAGACGGTCCGCTTCGTCCTCACCTCGCGTGACGTCATCCACTCCTTCTGGGTGGTGCCGTTCCTGATGAAGCAGGACGTCATTCCGGGCCACACCAACTCCTTCCAGGTGACTCCCAACAAGGAGGGCACCTTCCTGGGCAAGTGCGCCGAGCTCTGCGGCGTCGACCACTCCCGGATGCTCTTCAACGTGAAGGTCGTCTCTCCGGAGCGCTACCAGCAGCACCTGAAGGACCTCGCCAAGAGTGGGCAGACCGGTTACGTTCCGGCCGGCATCGAGCAAACGAGCCCCGAGAAGAACCGGGAGTCGAACGTCCTGTGAGCATCCTCAACGAACCCCAGGGTGCCTCCGCAGCTGAGGACTCGTACGAGAACGAGCTGCCGGTCAGGCGCAAGCAACCCGGCAACGTCGTGGTGAAGTGGCTGACGACCACCGACCACAAGACCATCGGTACGATGTACCTGGTCACGTCGTTCGCGTTCTTCTGCATCGGTGGCGTGATGGCGTTGCTCATGCGCGCCGAGCTCGCCCGACCGGGCCTGCAGATCATGTCGAACGAGCAGTTCAACCAGGCGTTCACGATGCACGGCACGATCATGCTGCTGATGTTCGCGACGCCGCTGTTCGCCGGCTTCACGAACTGGATCATGCCGCTCCAGATCGGTGCGCCGGACGTCGCGTTCCCGCGGCTGAACATGTTCGCCTACTGGCTCTACCTGTTCGGCTCGCTCATCGCCGTCGCCGGCTTCCTCACCCCGCAGGGCGCCGCCGACTTCGGCTGGTTCGCCTACGCCCCGCTGTCGGACGCGGTCCGCAGCCCCGGCATCGGCGCCGACATGTGGATCATGGGTCTGGCCTTCTCCGGCTTCGGCACGATCCTCGGTTCGGTCAACTTCATCACCACGATCATCTGCATGCGCGCGCCCGGCATGACGATGTTCCGGATGCCGATCTTCACCTGGAACGTCCTGCTGACCGGTGTCCTGGTCCTGCTGGCCTTCCCGGTCCTGGCGGCCGCGCTGTTCGCCCTGGAGGCGGACCGCAAGTTCGGTGCCCATGTCTTCGACGCGGCCAACGGCGGCGCGTTGCTGTGGCAACACCTCTTCTGGTTCTTCGGCCATCCAGAGGTGTACATCATCGCTCTGCCGTTCTTCGGCATCATTTCCGAAGTGATCCCGGTGTTCTCCCGCAAGCCGATGTTCGGCTACATGGGCCTGATCGCCGCGACCATCTCGATCGCCGGTCTCTCCGTGACCGTGTGGGCGCACCACATGTACGTCACGGGCGGCGTGCTGCTGCCGTTCTTCTCCTTCATGACGTTCCTCATCGCCGTCCCGACGGGCGTGAAGTTCTTCAACTGGATCGGCACGATGTGGAAGGGCTCACTGTCCTTCGAGACACCGATGCTGTGGGCGACGGGCTTCCTCATCACCTTCACCTTCGGTGGTCTGACCGGCGTCATCCTGGCCTCGCCGCCGATGGACTTCCACGTGTCCGACTCGTACTTCGTGGTGGCGCACTTCCACTACGTCGTCTTCGGCACCGTCGTCTTCGCGATGTTCTCCGGCTTCCACTTCTGGTGGCCGAAGTTCACCGGCAAGATGCTCGACGAGCGCCTCGGCAAGATCACCTTCTGGACGCTGTTCATCGGCTTCCACGGCACCTTCCTGATCCAGCACTGGCTGGGCGCCGAGGGCATGCCGCGCCGGTACGCCGACTACCTGGCGGCCGACGGCTTCACCGCCCTGAACACGATCTCGACGATCAGCTCGTTCGTCCTCGGTCTGTCCGTCCTGCCGTTCTTCTACAACGTGTGGAAGACCGCCAAGTACGGCAAGCCGGTCGGCGTCGACGACCCGTGGGGTTACGGCCGCTCCCTGGAGTGGGCGACCTCGTGCCCGCCGCCGCGCCACAACTTCCTGACCCTGCCGCGGATCCGCAGTGAATCCCCGGCGTTCGACCTGCACCACCCCGAGATCGCCGCGCTCGAGCAGCTGGAGCACGCCGGCCACGGTGCCAGTGCCATCTCGGGCAGCAAGGAGGCCGGCAAGTGAAGATCCAGGGCAAGATGTTCGTCTGGCTGAGCGTCTTCGTCCTCGTCATGGCGATCGTCTATGGCGTGTGGTCGAAGGAGCCGGCCGGTACCACGGCGCTCTTCCTGGCCTTCGGCCTGTGCATCATGATCGGCTTCTACCTGGGCTTCACCGCCCGGCGGGTCGACGCGGGCGCGCAGGACAACAAGGAGGCCGACGTCGCGGACGACGCCGGCGAGCTGGGCTTCTTCAGCCCGCACAGCTGGCAGCCGCTCGCGCTCGGCATCGGTGGCGCCCTGGCCTTCCTGGGGGTCGCGGTCGGTTGGTGGCTGCTCTACTTCTCCCTCCCGATGGTGCTCATCGGCCTGTGGGGATGGGTCTTCGAGTACTACCGCGGTGAGAACCGCACCCAGTAGCACGCGTGGAACACCGGCTGAGCCCGGACACTCCGTCAGGAGCGTCCGGGCTCACGCTTTTGCCGTAACGGCGGTCCGCCGTCCGTGTCACCCAGCGCGCCGCCGCCGACCCGGCTCCCTAGCGTGAAGCCATGAGCCACGAACCCCGCCCTCGCACCGTCGCGGGCTGCACCCTGCTGGTGATCGCCCTGGGCGCGGTCGCAAGCGCCTGCGGCTCGGACGACGACCCGCTCTCCGCGCGCCCCTACGACGCGACGGACCAGATCTCCTTCAACACCCTCAGCGGCGACGGGAAGAAGACCGACCCGGACAAGCCCCTGGAGGTCACCGCGGAGGACGACGACCGCATCACGGACGTCACCGCCGTGGACGGCGCAGGCCGCTACGTGGCGGGCGAACTCGCAGCCGACGGCAGTCGCTGGCACAGCACCGCGCCACTGGCCGCGAACGCCCACTACACGGTCCGCGTGAGCACCGAGGACGACGACGGCGCCCCCGGCCGCCGCGTTCTCACCTTCGACACCGGCAAGCCCACCTCCAAGAAGCGCCTGGCGATCGAGTTCGGTCCCGACGCGGGTGAGTACGGCGTCGGCCAGCCCGTCACCGCCAAGCTCGACCAGCCCGTCAAGGACCCCGCCCAGCGGGCCGTCGTCGAACGGGCCCTCAAGGTCGACTCCACGCCCTCCGTGCAGGGTGGCTGGCACTGGGTGGACGACAAGGAACTGCACTACCGTCCCAAGGACTACTGGCCCGCCCACACCACCCTCCGGGTGCACAGCAACCTGGACGGCATCAAGATCAGCGACCGGCTGTGGGGCGGCCCCGCGAAGGAGCTCAAGCTCACGATCGGCGACCGGGTGATCGCCGTCACGGACGCGTCCTCGCACTCCATGACGGTCTTCAAGAACAACGAGGAGATCAACCAGATCCCGGTCACCACCGGGAAGCCCGGCTTCGAGACCCGCAACGGCGTCAAGGTCGTCCTGGGCAAGGAGTACTTCGTACGGATGCGCGGCACCACCGTGGGCATCGCGGAGGGCTCCTCGGACTCCTACGACCTGCCCGTCTACTACGCCACCCGCGTCACCTGGAGCGGCGAGTACGTCCACGCCGCCCCCTGGTCCGTGGGCTCCCAGGGATACGCGAACGTCAGCCACGGCTGCACTGGCATGAGCACGTCCAACGCCGAGTGGTTCTTCGACAACATCCGCCAGGGCGACGTCGTCCAGGTCGTCAACAGCGACGGCAACACGATGGAGACCTTCGGCAACGGCTTCGGCGACTGGAACCTGGACTGGAAGAAGTGGGCCAAGGGCAGCGCGCTGACGTCAGGCAAGCAGCAGACGGAGCAGGACCCGTCGAGACTGCGGCCGGCGGCGGTGTAGCTCCCCCGGGGGTGCGGGGCCGTGACCTGCGCGGCTCCGCCGGGTGGGCGCGGGAGCCCACGACGGACCGGAGGCCGCCGTGGACACCGCGCCCCGCCCGCCGCGGTGCTAGGCGCTCTGCTGAAGGCTCGCGCGGCGCAGCAGGGAAGCCAGGGCCGAGGCCGACTCCACGGGCTCCACAGGCAGCGTCACGGCCGCGTCGGCGCGGCTCCAGGTGGCGAGCCAGGCGTCCTGGGGCCGCCCGATGAGAAGAAGCACCGGCGGGCACCGGAAGACCTCGTCCTTGATCTGCCGGCACAGTCCCATGCCGCCCATGGGCGCGGCCTCGCCGTCCAGGACGACGACGTCGATGCCGCCCCTGTCCAGCTCCCGCAGCACCGCCGCAGGCGTCGCGCACTCCACGAACTCCACCACCGGGACGTCCGGCGCGGGCCTGCGCCCGGCCGCGAGGCGTACCTGCTCGCGGGTGTTGGAGTCGTCGCTGTAGACCAGCACCGTGGCGGTCGCCTGCATGCTTCCTCCGTGACATCAGCGTCGTACGGACAGAACCGATGCCGCGGATGCTACTCCCTCGCACCCGTCGTCAGCACCGGTTGGAACACCACTTCGATGGGCCATACGGGCACTACACAGGGTGCGAACACTCCGAACTGCACCCCCCGAGGTGAGGGCGGGATAAGGGACCGACATAATGTCGGTCGTGGCGACAGCAACGACAGTAGAAACCGGGCACGCGCACCCGTCGGTCAATCGGCCGAACCTCACCAGCGTCGGAACGATCATCTGGCTGAGTTCCGAGCTGATGTTCTTCGCGGCCCTCTTCGCGATGTACTTCACCCTGCGATCGGTGACGGGTCCTGATCACTGGAAGGAGATGGCCGGGTCCCTGAACTTCCCGTTCTCGGCCACCAACACCACGGTCCTGGTGCTCTCCTCCCTCACCTGCCAGCTCGGCGTCTTCGCCGCCGAGCGCGGTGACGTGAAGAAGCTCAGAATGTGGTTCATCGTCACCTTCATCATGGGTGCGATCTTCATCGGCGGTCAGATCTTCGAGTACACGGAACTGGTGAAGAAGGACGGGCTCTCGCTCTCCTCCGACCCGTACGGCTCGGTGTTCTACCTGACCACCGGCTTCCACGGCATGCACGTGACGGGCGGCCTCATCGCCTTCCTGTTCGTCCTCGGACGCACCTACGCGGCCAAGAGGTTCACCCACGAGCAGGCGACCGCGGCCATCGTCGTGTCCTACTACTGGCACTTCGTCGATGTCGTCTGGATCGGCCTCTTCGCCACGATCTACATGATCAAGTAGCCGGGCACGCTCGCTCCCGCACATCCCACGCATCGACGCAGAAGATCCTGACACCGGGGTAATCCGTGAAAAAGCTCTCCGCACGACGACGCCATCCGCTGGCGGCGCTCGTCGTCCTACTCCTCGCGCTGGCGGCCACCGGGGGGCTGTACGCCGCGTTCGCGCCCGCGAGCAAGGCGCAGGCAGACGACACCGCCCAGTCCCTCACCATCGACGAGGGCAAGAAGCTCTACGCCGTTGGCTGCGCCAGCTGCCACGGCGCCGGCGGTCAGGGGACCTCCGACGGCCCGAGCCTGGTCGGCGTGGGTGCCGCGGCCGTCGACTTCCAGGTCGGCACCGGGCGTATGCCCGCCGCGACCTCCCAGGGCGCCCAGGTGCCCAAGAAGAAGGTCATCTACACGCAGGCCGAGATCGACCAGCTCGCCGCGTTCATCTCCTCCCTGGGCGCCGGTCCGTCCGTCCCGACCGACGCCGAGTACGGCCCGGAGGGCGCGGACATCGCCAAGGGTGGCGAGCTGTTCCGCACCAACTGCGCGCAGTGCCACAACTTCACCGGCAAGGGCGGTGCCCTCACCAAGGGCAAGTACGCTCCGAGCCTCGAGGACGTGGACCCGAAGCACCTCTACGAGGCCATGCAGACCGGCCCGCAGAACATGCCTTCCTTCCCCGACACCACCCTGTCGGAGCAGAACAAGAAGGACATCATCGCGTACCTGCACGCGGTCAACAGCAGCGACACCGACAACCCCGGCGGTCTGGAGCTGGGCGGCCTCGGGCCGGTCAGCGAAGGCCTGTTCGCCTGGATCTTCGGTCTCGGAGCCCTGATCGCGGTCGCCGTCTGGGTCGCCGCTCGGACCGCAAAGGCCAAGAAGTCATGAGTAGCCAAGACATTCCAGAAGAGAACCTGCCTGCTGAGCAGTCCGCAGGGCACAACGAGCACGGTCACGGTGCGGTAGGCGTCGCGGACGAGCGGAACCCGTTCGCGGACCCCGGTCTGCCGCCGCACGAGCATCGCGTCCAGGACATCGACGAGCGGGCCGCCAAGCGGTCCGAGCGCGCGGTCGCCTTCCTGTTCACGCTGTCGATGCTCGCCACGGTCGGCTTCATCGCCGCGTACGTGGCGATCCCCGCCGACAGGTCGGTCTTCGTGTTCCCGATCGGCCACCTCAGCGCGCTGAACTTCGCGCTGGGTCTGACGCTGGGCACGGCGCTGTTCACCATCGGCGCCGGCGCGGTCCACTGGGCCCGCACCCTGATGTCCGACGTGGAGGTCGCCGACGAGCGGCACGCCATCGCCGCGGCCCCCGAGGTCCGTGCGAAGGTCCACGCGGACTTCAAGCAGGGCGCCAAGGAGTCCGCGATCGGCCGTCGCAAGCTGATCCGCAACACGATGTTCGGCGCGATCGCCCTGGTGCCGCTGTCCGGTGTCGTGCTGCTGCGCGACCTCGGCCCGCTGCCCGAGGACAAGCTGCGGCACACGCTGTGGGCCAAGGGCAAGCTGCTCGTCAACATGAACACGAACGAGCCGCTGCGTCCCTCGGACGTGGCCGTCGGTTCGCTCACCTTCGCCAAGCCCGAGGGCCTGGAGGAGCACGACGAGGAGTTCCAGAACGAGATCGCCAAGGCGGCCCTGATGATCGTCCGGCTCCAGCCGGACAACATCAAGGACAAGCAGGAACTCGACTGGTCCTACCAGGGCATCGTGGCGTACTCGAAGATCTGCACCCACGTCGGTTGCCCGATCTCGCTGTACGAGCAGCAGACGCACCACGTGCTGTGCCCCTGCCACCAGTCCACCTTCGACCTCTCCGACGGTGCCCGAGTGATCTTCGGTCCCGCCGGTCACGCCCTGCCGCAGCTGCGCATCGGCGTGAACGACGAGGGCTACCTCGAGGCGCTCGGCGACTTCGAGGAGCCCGTCGGTCCTGCTTTCTGGGAGCGCGGATGAGCACCACAGAGACCACAGAGTCCCGCGAACGCGGGAAGGCCCCGGCCGGCGAGCGGATCGCCGACTGGGCCGACGGCCGGCTGGGGATCTACTCCCTGGCCAAGGCCAACATGCGCAAGATCTTCCCCGACCACTGGTCGTTCATGCTGGGTGAGATCTGCCTCTACAGCTTCATCATCATCATCCTCACGGGTGTGTATCTGACGCTGTTCTTCCACCCGTCGATGAACGAGGTGGAGTACCACGGCAGCTACGTCCCGCTGCAGGGACAGCTGATGTCGGAGGCGTTCAGCTCGACGCTGCACATCTCCTTCGACGTGCGGGGCGGTCTGCTCATCCGGCAGATCCACCACTGGGCGGCGCTGATCTTCCTCGCCGGCATGTTCGTGCACATGATGCGCGTGTTCTTCACGGGCGCGTTCCGCAAGCCGCGTGAGATCAACTGGCTGTTCGGCTTCCTGCTGTTCGTCCTGGGCATGTTCACCGGGTTCACCGGTTACTCGCTCCCGGACGACCTGCTCTCCGGCACCGGTGTCCGCTTCACGCAGGGCGCGATCCTGTCCATGCCGATCGTCGGCACGTACATCTCGATGTTCCTGTTCGGCGGGGAGTTCCCGGGCCACGACTTCGTGGCGCGGTTCTACTCGATCCACATCCTGCTGCTGCCGGGCATCATGCTCGGCCTGGTGGTCGGCCACCTGATCCTGGTCTTCTACCACAAGCACACGCAGTTCGCGGGCCCCGGAAAGAGCAACAAGAACGTCGTCGGCATGCCGCTGCTGCCGGTGTACATGGCCAAGGCCGGAGGCTTCTTCTTCCTGGTCTTCGGTGTGATCGCGGTCATCGCGGGCCTTGCGCAGATCAACCCGATCTGGGCCATGGGCCCCTACCGTCCGGACCAGGTGTCCACCGGCGCCCAGCCCGACTGGTACATGGGCTTCGCCGAGGGCCTGATCCGCTTCATGCCGGGCTGGGAGATCAACCTCTGGGGTCACACCCTCGTCCTGGGTGTGTTCATCCCGCTGGTGCTCTTCGGTGTCGTCCTCGCGGCGCTGGCGCTCTACCCCTTCATCGAGTCGTGGGTCACGGGCGACAAGCGCGAGCACCACATCCTGGACCGTCCGCGCAACGCGCCCACCCGTACGGCCCTGGGCGTCGCCTGGGTCACGATGTACATGATCACGCTGGTGGGCGGCGGCAACGACCTGTGGGCCACGCACTTCCACCTGTCGATCAACTCGATCACCTGGTTCGTCCGGATCTTCTTCTTCGTCGGACCGGTCATCGCGTACATCGCCACCAAGCGGATCTGCCTGGGCCTGCAGCGCCGGGACCGGGACAAGGTGCTGCACGGTCGTGAGACCGGCACCATCAAGCGCCTGCCGCACGGTGAGTTCATCGAGATCCACGAGCCGCTCAGCCAGGAGCAGCTGCACACCCTCACGGCGCACGAGCAGTACCAGCCGGCCGCGATCGGCGCAGCCGTCGACGAGAACGGTGTCGAGCGCAAGGTGAAGGGCAAGGAGAAGCTTCGCGCCAAGATCAGCGAGGCCTACTTCGGTGAGGACCAGCAGATTCCGAAGCCCTCCGTGGAGGAGTACAAGGAGATCACCAGCGGCCACGGCCACCACTGATCGCTGAGGCGTCGCCACGCCACAGGAATGGGCCCCGTCCGGTCTTCGGACGGGGCCCATTGCCGTGCCCACGGGCTGGATAGGGTGGGGTGCACCTTGTTACGAGGCGCACGACGGCACACAACGCATACACGACACACGCAGGAGCGGCTATGAGCGCTGTGACCCCCGCTGGAGGCGACACCGCGGCGGGCCGTTCCTGGCCCGAGGTACTGAACGGCCTGCTCTACGGCCGTGACCAGGACGCGGACGCCACGTTCTGGGCGCTGGACCGGATCATGCGGGGCGAGGCGACCGACGCGCAGATCGCCGGGTTCGTGGTGGCGCTGCGGGCCAAGGGCGAGACCGTCGCGGAGATCAACGGGCTGGTCCGGGCGATGTACGAGCACGCCAACCTGATCGAGGTGCCGGGGCCGACCGTCGACATCGTCGGCACGGGCGGCGACGGCGCGAAGACGGTCAACATCTCCACCATGTCGGCGATCGTCGTCGCCGGCACGGGTGCCACGGTCGTCAAGCACGGCAACCGGGCCGCGTCCTCCGCGTCCGGCGCCTCGGACGTGCTGGAGAAGCTCGGCGTCAATCTGGAACTGACCCCGAAGCGGGTGGCCGAGGTCGCCCACGAGGCCGGGATCACCTTCTGCTTCGCCATCAAGTTCCATCCGGCGCTGCGTCATGTGGGCGCCGCGCGCGGTCAGTTGGGCATCCGCACGGTGTTCAACGTGCTCGGCCCGCTGACCAACCCCGCGCGGGTGCGGGCCCAGGCGGTCGGGGTGGCGGACCCGCGGATGGCGCCGGTCGTCGCGGGCGTCTTCGCCGAGCGCGGCAACTCGTCCCTGGTCTTCCGGGGCGACGACGGCCTCGACGAGCTCACCACGACGGCCACGTCCCATGTGTGGGTCGTCCGCGACGGCAAGGTCACCGAGGAGACCTTCGACCCCCGTGAGGTCGGCCTCGGACTGGTTCCGGTCGAGGCCCTGCGGGGCGGCGACCCGTCGTACAACGCCGAGGTCGCCCGCCGCCTTCTCGAGGGCGAGACGGGCCCGGTGCGGGACGCCGTGCTGCTGAACTCGGCGGCGGCGCTGGTGGCGCTCGAGCCGGGCGCCGGGACGCTGGCGGAGCAGCTCCGGGCCGGTATGGACAGGGCGACGGAGTCGATCGACTCGGGCGCGGCCAAGCGGGCCCTGGAGCGCTGGGTGGCCGCCAGCAACGCGTAGCGGTTCATCGGTGGCCGTCCCGCGATCCGGACACGGGTTGCGGGACGGCGATCACGTCACGTACGTTCCTGTACCAGGTCATGAGTGACAGTCATGAGGCCCCGGCCGACTGTCCGGCAACCCTCCGTCCGTGGCGGGGTGCCCCGGGTGAAGACCAGGCCGTAGGCAGCGAGGTCTACGGCAAGCGCGGACCCCTCGCACTCTTCCGAGTGAGCGCCACCAGGGGTCCTGGTCGTCGAGGGAGCCTTCCGTGAGCAAGCGAATGCGATAGGGCGTAGAGCCCCGCCTCCGCACACCCCTTTCACCTTCCTCCGTGCTCGAGCCATGTCCGCTCGCACGGCGGTTCCCCCTCGCCTCTCACGGGAGTTCGCCATGTCTGTCTCCGCCGCTGCCGCCGCCCGGACCGTTTGTGCCCCGCTGCCCGTTCTCGGCCGGGATGTCACCGTCCCGCTCGTGACGGGCGGCGAGGTCACCTACGCGGCGCTCGACTACGCGGCCAGCGCCCCGGCCCTCCAGCGCGTCTGGGACGACGTGGCGGCCTACGCCCCGTACTACGGCAGCGTCCACCGCGGCGCCGGCTACCTCTCCCAGCTCTCCACGGACCTCTTCGAGAACGCCCGCAGGACGGTGACCGAGTTCCTGGACTGCCGGCCCGACGACCAGCTGGTCTTCACCCGCTCGACGACGGACTCCCTCAACCTGCTGGCCCGGGCCCTGCCCGCCGACTGCCAGGTCTTCGTCTTCGAGACCGAGCACCACGCCTCGCTGCTGCCCTGGAAGGACGCCCGGGTCACCTACCTCGACGCCCCGCGCACCCCGCGCCAGGCCGTGGAGACACTGGAGCGCGCCCTCGCAGGCCGCGACCCCTACGGCCCGGCCCTGGTCTGTGTCACCGGCGCCTCGAACGTCACCGGTGAGCTGTGGCCGGTGCGCGAGCTGGCCACGGCCGCGCACGCGCACGGCGCCCGGATCGTCCTGGACGCGGCCCAGCTGGCCCCGCACCACCCGGTCTCCGTGCGGGACCTGGACGTCGACTGGGTCGCCTTCTCCGGCCACAAGCTGTACGCGCCCTTCGGCGCCGGCGTCCTGGCCGGCCGTGCCGACTGGCTGGCCGAGGCCGACCCCTACCTCGCGGGCGGCGGCGCCAGCCGCAAGGTCACGCGGCGCGAGGACGGGGGAGTGGACGTGGAGTGGCACGAGAGCGCCGCCCGCCACGAGGCCGGTTCCCCGAACGTGATCGGCGCCTACTCCATCGCCGCGGCCTGCAAGGCCCTCACCGAGGCCGGCTTCGACAGCCTGGTCGCCCGCGAGGAGTACCTGATCGCGAAGGTCCGGGACGGCCTGGCCGAGGTCCCGCAGGTCAGGGTGCTGTCCCTGTTCGGCGACGACGCCCCGCGGGTCGGCGTGATCTCCTTCGTCGTAGAGGGCTGGAACAGCTCCCACTTCGCCGCCGCCCTCTCCGCCGAGTACGGCATCGGGGTCCGCGACGGTCTCTTCTGCGCCCACCCCCTGGTCCGCACGCTGCTGGGCAGCGACCCCCAGACCCAGGGCGAGTGCGGGGCCCCCGAGGCGGCGCCCGGCGAGAAGTCCCTCAACGCGATCCGGGTGAGCTTCGGCGCGGGAACCCCGGACGAGCACGTGGACCGCTTCGTGAACGCGGTGCGCGAGCTGGTGTCCGACGGCGCGCGCTGGCAGTACCGCACGCAGGACGGCCGCTGCGTCCCGGCGGTGTAGGCGGCGGCTCCGCCCCGGGGCGGTGTCCGGACGGCCAGGTCCTAGGAGTCCAGGCCGATCGCGAACGCCGCCTCCAGGTCGTGCTGCGAGTACGTGCGGAAGGCGACGTGCGTGTCCGTCGCCTCCACGCCGGGAATCTTGCTGATGCTGCCCGGGATGACCTCAGCCAGGTCCTCGTGCCGCTTCACCCGCACCATGGCGATGAGGTCGTAGGTCCCGGTGACGGAGAAGACCTCGCTCACGGACTCCAGCGAGGCGACCCGCTCGGCGATCTCGGGGATCCGGTCCACGCTGGTCTTGATGAGGACGATCGCGGTGATCACGGCTGGTTCTCTCCCTCGGGGGGCCGGAGCTGGGCGGGCTTCACTCTATGACGTGAGCGGTGGCTCACCAAAGGGACGGTGGCGGGCAGCGCCGCACAGCCGCGGTCAGCGGACCAGATCCGTCAGGGAGCCGCGCAGGGTCTCACGCAGGCGCCGCATCTGCTCGGGGGCGTACGTCCAGCTGTCGTACTCGTTCTGGACGAGCAGCCGGCCGCCGAAGCTGGCGACCCCGATCTTGGGCGGCATGCCCGGCGCGTTGGCCGTACCGCCGAAGCGGAGCAGCTCCACATCCCCGGGGACGGGGTGCGCGGGGATCCGCCCGACGTTGGAGATCCCATAGCTGACGACCGGGACGGGCACCGCGATGCCCCGGGCACCGGCCCGCAGCGCGGCCAGCAGGAACCGCTCGGGGTCGCGCCGCGCCAGCGCGCCGGCCACCTGGTCGGCGACCTCCCGGCCCACCGTCTCCGGCCGGTCGTCGTGGCCGACGGTCAGCGTGGTCTGCAGGCCGGTGATGCAGTTGAGCACGGTGCTCAGGGGCAGTTCGGGGCTCAGCCGGGTGCGCAGGTCGACACCGTGTCCGCAAGTCATCGTCAACGAACCCTGCTCAGGGGCGAGTTGTGACCGTACGGCGGTCAGGACCAGCCCTGTGACAAGGCTGTTGACGGTCACCCCGCGGGTCCGGGCGGCGGCCACCACGACGTCGGTGGTCTCCGCGGGGAACTCCAGCCGGTCGACCACGAAGCGGCGCGTCGCAGCCGGCCGGTCCGGGCGCCCCACCCCCTCGGTGGGCAGGGTCGCGGGCTTGACGTCGGCCGCCCCGCCCTGCGCGATCGCGTCGACCAGGGCGTCGACCTCCGCGTCCGGCAGGGCGCCGGCCAGCCGGGTGTCGACGGCCTCGGGCAGCTCCTCGCGCCGCTCGGCGGACGGGCTCCCGCCGGCCGCGAGGGCGGTGTAGTACCGCCAGAACTCGTCGAGCACGGCGAAGGCCGAGCGGCCGTCGGCCACCCCGTGATGGACGCCGAGCACCACCTGGCTGCGCTCGCCGTCGGTGAGCAGCCAGGCGTGCAGCAGGCTCTCGGTCCAGTCGGGCCGCGTGTTGATCAGCTCGGCGTAGGTGTCCTCGATGCCGTCGAGCAGGGTGAGCGGTGGCCGGCACCGGTCGCGGACGCGCAGCAGGGGCCCCGCCTCGCCGGCCGTCACCTCGGAGCGCAGGATCGGATGGTGCTCGGTCAGCAGGCCGAGAGCCCGCCGTATCAGCTCCGGGTCCAGCCGGCCGCGTACCAGGGACTCCACGAACGCCGGCATGTCGTACAGGGGGAGGCCCGCCGCTCCCAGGTCCAGGAAGTAGACGCTCTCGAAGGGCGATACGGGGCGCTGACGCGTCATGGTGCGGAGGTCTCCGATCTCGGTGGGCGAAGGGAATCTTCCTGCCGGGCCGCCGTCCGGGGAGCGGAGCCGAGGCGGTGCAGTGCGGCCTCGAACTGCTCCGGACCGAGCGGCGGCTCAGGCAGCGGGTGGGTTGCCTGCGGGCGCAGACCGTCCAGCACCAGGGCCAGATGGCGCCGCCAGGACCCGGGGGCGGCGGGCGTGGCCAGGCCCAGCGCGGTCAGGAGGAACAGCAGGTCCTCGACGGTGAGGTCGGCGCGGATCGTGCGCTGTTCCTGGCCGCGCAGCAGGAGCGTCTCGAGCGTGCGCCGGTTCTCCTCGCGCAGGGCGTCGAGCGTGGGAACGCCCCGGATGCCGGTGGTCATCAGGTCGCCGGCGCCCCGGTCGGCGGCAAGCAGGGTGAAGACCATGTCCAGATAGGCGGTGAGGCCGCCCCAGGCGTCCGCCCGGTCCCGGGCCTCCCGGGCCGCGTCCAGGATCGGGGCCAGCGCGTCCCTGAAGACGGTCTCGATCAGTTCGGCCCGGTCGGTGAAGTGGCGGTAGAGCGTGGCGTTGCCGACTCCGGCCCGGCGGGCGATGTCGTCCAGCGGCGCGTCCACCCCGCGTTCGGCGTAGATCTCCCGGGCGGCGGCGATCAGTGTCTCGCGGTTGCGGCGCGCGTCGCTGCGCCGGGGTGTGCGTCGCTCGTCTCCGACGGCCATGGGCGGCACACTAACACCAAAACCGGGGACAGCTCCCCGTTTCGTTGCTAGGGTCGCGCCGTCCACTGGGGGAGTACTCCCCGCTCACCCGCACCAGCGAGTTCGAAGCGAGGAACACCGTTGTCCGTGACGGGATCTGCAGATCTGTCAGCACTTGGCACGCCGTTCGTCGACAATCCGTATCCGGCGTACGAGCGGATGCGCGAGCAAGGGCCCGTGCACCGAGCCCGGACCGCCGCTTCGGGCGAGTTCTGGCTCGTCGTGGGACATGCGGAGGCGCGTGCCGCACTGGCCGACGCACGGCTGTCCAACGACATCAGGCACTCGGCCGGGTGGCAGGACGACGGGGGCAACTCGATCGGCCTGAACATGGTGCAGACGGATCCGCCCCAGCACACCCGGCTCCGGGGGCTCGTGGCGAAGGAGTTCACGACCCGGCGCATCGAGGCGCTGCGCCCGACGATCCAGCGGATCACGGACGACCTGGTGGACGCCATGCTGCCGCTGGGCCGCGCGGACCTGGTCGCGTCGTTCGCGTTGCCGTTGCCGCTGGCCGTGATCTGCGAACTGCTCGGTGTGCCGGCGAGCGACCGCAAGACCTTTCACGACTGGTACCTGGAGAGCACCGACTTCACCCGGCCCGAGGTCGCAGCCGCCGCGGCCCAGGCCATGACGGGGTACCTCGCAGAACTCCTCGCGGCCAAGCGGCGCGAGCCGGGCGAGGACCTGCTGAGCGCGCTGGCCGGCCGCCTGGGCGAGGAGGACGGGCTCACGCCCGAGGAGATGCTCGGCATGGCGTTCGTGCTGCTGGTGGCCGGCTACGAGACGGCGGCCAACCTGCTGTCCAGCGGAACGCTCGCCCTGCTGCGCCACCCGGATCAGCTGGCGTTGCTGCGCCGCGACTGGTCGCTGCTGGGGAACGCCGTGGAGGAGATGCTCCGCTACGAAGGGCCGGTGGAGACCACGGCGTTCCGCTACACCAAGGAGCCCGTGGAGATCGGCGGCACGGTGATCGACGCGGGGGAGTCCGTGGCCGTCGTCCTGGCCGCCGCGTCCCGCGATCCGCGGCGGTTCGCCGAGCCCGACCGCTTCGACATCCGCCGCGACACCCGCGGACACACGGCCTTCGGCTACGGCATCCACCACTGCCTGGGCGCGCCGCTGGCCCGGATGCAGGGCGCCATCGCCTTCCGGACCCTGCTGGAACGGTGCCCCGGCCTGGCCCTGGACACCGACCCCGGCGACCTGCGGTGGCGCCCCAGCCTGATGCTGCGCGGTCTGCACGCGCTGCCCGTCACCTTCGGCTAACGCGGTTCGGGCACCATCGGCAGCGCTCCGGCCGTCAGGCTCATCTCGGCCCGGGGCGAGACGGTGGTGCCCGGTACGGGCCGCAGCCGCCAGCGGGAGGCGAGGGCGGCCAGCGCCAGCGTCGCCTCCGTCATCCCGAAGACATCGCCGATGCACTTGCGGCTGCCCGCCCCGAAGGGCAGATACGAGCCACGGGTGACGTCCTTGGCACGTTCGGGCAGCCATCGGTCCGGGTCGAAGACCTCCGGGCGCGGGAAGAACTCCGGGATGCGGTGGATGACGTAGGGGCTGACGAGTATGTCCGCCCCGGCCGGCAGCGGGTGGCCGGCCAGCTCGGTGGGCTGGGTGGTCATCCGGGTGAACATCCAGGCCGGCGGGTACAGGCGCAGGGTCTCGGTGAAGATCCGCTGGGTGTGGGCGAGCTTCGGTACGTCGGCGTACGTCGGTGTCCGGCCGCCCAGCACCTCGTCGACCTCCGCGTGCAGCCGCGCCTCCGCCTCGGGATGGGCCGCCAGCAGGTGCCAGGCCCAGGTCAGCGCGCTCGCGGTGGTCTCCACACCGGCCAGCAGCAGGGTCATGACCTGGTCGTGGACCTCCTGGTCGGTCAGCGCGCCGCCGTCCTCGTCGTCCCGTGCCGCCAGCAGTGCGGACAGCAGGTCGCCGCGGTCCTCACCGGAGCGCCGGTAGTCCCCGACGATGCCGTCGATGAGGGTGTGCAGCCGGTCGAGCGCGGCGTCGAACTCACGGTTGGCGGCCAGCGGCAGCCTGGCGATCAGGCCGGTGGGATCGAGCGCCCGGCGGAACGCGCCGCGCACCATGACGGGCAGGCTGCGCTGGATCTCCGCGACCGAGTGCGGCGCCATCGCCGTCGAGAACAGCGCGCGCGCCGTCACCCGCGCGGTCAGCGCCTGCATCGCGTCACCGACGTCGACCGGCCGGCCCGCCCGCCAGGTATCCGCGTGTGCCGCGCACTCCTCCCGCATCACCTCGGCGTACGTCGCGATGCGCGCGGTGTGGAAGGCCGGCTGGACCATCCGCCGCTGCCTGCGGTGGTCGGCCCAGTCGGACGTGATCAGTCCGTTGCCGAGGATGGGACGGGCCTTCTCCTTCACCGGGCCTCCGGTGTCGTAGACCCGCGCGTTCAGCAGCACGTCCTGCACCAGTTCCGGATGGCAGGGCAGATAGGTGAGCCGGCTGCCCAGCCGCAGCTCGACCAGGTCGCCCAGGTCGGCCAGCGAGGAGAGGTACTCCAGCGGGCGCCGCGCCAGCTGCAGCGCATGGCCCACCAGCGGAAGCCGGCCCGGCGCCTTGGTGATCCGCCAACTGCGCCTGGCCAGGTCGGAATCGGTCTTCATGCCGGATGCGCCCCCTGAAGCGGTACGGATGAACGAGAAGGGAAGACGGACGGACGTGAGGGAGGGAGGAGAAGGAGAAGGGAGAAGGGAGAAGGCAAGGGAGCAGAGAGGTCAGCGGCGTTCCAGGACCATGGGCAGCGGGCCCGCCTCCAGGGTGGCCTTCGGCTCCGGGCGCAACCGGCTCCCGGCGGCCGGGAGCAGCCGCCAGCGGGCGGCGACGGTCGCCACGATCAGCGCGGTCTCGGTGAGCGCGAGGACGTCGCCGATGCACTTGTGGCTGCCCGCGCCGAACGGCAGCAGGGCCCCGCGCGGCACCTGGGCCGCCCGCTCGCCCTCCCAGCGCCCCGGGTCGAAGGTCTCGGGGTCCGGGAAGAGCTCGGGATTGTGATGCAGGGCGTAGGCGCTGTACAGGATCATCGTTCCGGCGGGGACCGTCCGGCCGCCGAGCTCGACGTCCTCGGCCGCGACCCGCATCGCCATCCAGGACGGCGGGTAGAGCCGCAGCGCCTCGGTGATGACGTTGCGGGTGTACGGCAGCGCGGGCAGGTCTTCGTAGACCGGTGTGCGTCCCTGCAGAGCCGTGTCCACCTCGGCGTGCACGCGCCGCTCCACCTCGGGCAGCGTGCCCATCAGATGGAAGACGAAGGCCAGGGTGGAGGCGGTGGTCTCGCTGCCGGCGACCAGGAAGGTGACGACCTGGTCCAGGATCTGGCCGTCGTCCAGCTTCTCTCCGGTGTCGGGATGCTCCGCCCGCAGCAGGGTGGACAGCAGGTCACCGTGGTCCGCGTCGGACCTGCGCCGCAGCCCGATCATGTCCGCGACGATCTGCCGCAGCCGTGTGTTGGCGTGGTCGTAGGCGCGGTTTCCCGGAGTGGGCAGCCTCTCCAGGACGCCCAGCGGGGCGACGGTCCGCCGGTAGATGCCGTGCGAGACCGTCCGCAGGCACTGCCGGGCCTCTTCGATGGTGTCGTGGTCGAGCCCGGTGGAGAAAAGGGTGCGGGCGGCGACCCGCATGAGCAGGGCGTGCATGGCGTCGCCGATGTCCCGGGTCTCGCCGGCCCGCCAGGTGTCGGTGACGGTGCGGGTGTCCGCGGCCACCGCCGTCGTGTAGGCGGCGATCTTCGTGGTGTGGAAGGCGGGCTGGATGAGCCGGCGCTGGAAGCGGTGCTCCTCGCCGCGGGAGACCGACAGGCTGTTGCCGAGGAGCTGCCGTGCCTTGTCGAAGACGCCGCCCTTGTCGAAGACGCGCGGGTTGAGCAGGACGTGCCGGACCAGTTCGGGGTGGGCCGCGAGATAGGCGCGGGAGGGACCGAGCCGGAGTTCGACCAGGTCGCCGTGTGCGGGGAGCGAGGCGAGGAACTCCAGGGGGCGGCGCCACAGCGCGGGGACGTGCCCGAGCAGCGGCACGGCACCGGGCGCGGTGCCGATCCGCCAGGACCGTTCCACCGGGGGCGACTTCGGGGTGCGCATCCGGGGCCCCTACTGGATCCGTGAGTTGACGTCGTTGACCGCGGCCTGGTAGCGCCGGTCCCGGGTGGTCCACACGAAGTTGCCCTGGATGAGGTCGAGCAGCACGTCCCGGGTGAGGGGGTCGAAGGCCTTGATGCATTCCATGTCCTCGGCCATGTCGTCGAGGCGGGCCTGGAAGAACGCCTGGAAGTCGGCCTCGTCGGCCATGTCGCACAGGCGGAAGCAGTTGGTGATCTGCCCGAGGGCGTGCTCGCGTTCGTAGGAGTAGAAGTCGTTGACGATGGCCAGACCGCGGGCGGTCATCCGGGCGGCCAGCCCCGTCTTGGAGTGCTCGGTCAGCTCGGGGTGGCGGTAGATCGGGTAGGACATCCGCATCCAGAAGTCCACGCCGACGTCGGTGACGCGGAAGCGGAAGTACTGCTCGGGCGAGGTGCTGCAGAGCACGGTCTTGAGCGCCGAGTCACGGAACATGTGGTCGCTGGTGACGAAGGCGCGGGCGCCCTCGTACGCGAACTCCGCGTCCTGCGGGGCGTAGTAGCGCTCGCACACCGCGCGCAGCTGGGGCAGGAAGAGGTCGAAGTCGTGCAGGCCGGGGTCCATGTCGTCCCACACGAAGGTCACGCAGTTCAGTACGCAGACGGCCTTGAAGGCTTCCATGTCCTTTATGTGGCGGGCGCTCTGCGACCAGCGCACGACGTCCATGTAGGAGATCCAGCGCTTGTCCGAGACGCTCTTGCCGAGTGGAGCGACGGCGCGGTTGCAGGCGTCGATGACCTCGCGCAGCTCGGCGTCCGTCATCGGCACCTTCTGGGCCTCGTGGCCGATGTGCCGGTCGAACAGGGCGGCGAACCGGTCGGTGCACTCCTGCCAGCGGCGGGCCGTCCCCGCCGGGGCCGGTGCGGTCGGTGCGGTCAGATCCGTGGTCATGAGTTCCTCCTGGTGGCCGTGGCGGAGAGGTGCTTGAGGGCGGTGACCGCGTCGGTGGTGAAGGGGGCGGAGTCCAGCACGCCCAGCGCCCGCCGGTAGCGGTCGTCGATCATGCGTTCGACGGCGTCCCGGGCGCCGGTGGCCGCGAAGATCGCGCGGACCTCCTCGGCGCCGGTCTCGTCCAGACCGGGATCGCCGATCAGCGTGCGCAGCCGGGAGCGCTGTGCCGCGTCGCCAGCCCGCAGCGCCAGCGCGACCAGGGTGGTGTTCTTGCCGGCCCGCAGGTCGTCCAGACGCGACTTGCCGGTGTCACGGACGTCGCCGTACACGCCCAGCAGATCGTCGCGGAGCTGGAAGGCCTCTCCCAGAGGAAGCGCGTACGCCGTACAGGCGGCCAGGGCCCGCGCGTCGGCTCCTGCGAGGGCGGCGCCGATGTGCAGTGGCCGTTCGACCGTGTACTTGGCGGTCTTGTAGCGGTTGACGGTCAGCGTGGCTTCGACGTCGTCGGTGAGCTCGCCGGTCGCCCGCAGGTCCAGGTACTGGCCGAGCATGACCTCGGTGCGCATCTCGGTGAGGATCGGATACACCGCCGCCGATTGTGCGGGGGTGAGGCCGGCCGTGTGCAGCAGGTGGTCCGACCACGCGAAGGCGAGATCCCCCAGCAGTACGGCGCCGCCGATTCCGGACCGCTCGGTGCGGTCGTCGCCGCGTTTTCCGGCGAGTATCCGGTGGATGGTCGGACGGCCGCGCCGGGTATCGCTGTCGTCCATGATGTCGTCATGGATGAGAGCGAACGCGTGAAACATCTCGAGTGAGGCGGCCACTCGTATCACGGCCGTCAAGTCATTTTTCCCGCCGGTCGCCTGCCACCCCAGTACGGCGAGAATCGGACGTATTCGTTTGCCGCCCACCAAGAATTCTTCAAGTAATTTCACAAGGCGGGTCAACTGTCGTTGCCCAGAATTCTTTCGATGATTCTCCAGGAAATCGAAGAGGACGGTGTCCACGGCGGCCCTCGTGGCAACCGGGTCCAGTATGTCGGGAGATATGGTATGGATGCTCATGTTTCTGCGCTACATCCCCACTCGTAGGGCCCGCGAAATCGGTTCCGCGCACAGGACGGAACGGCGTCAGGGCGGAAATACCGGAGGCGGGCCGGATGATGGGCGGGCAAAGGGGGCGGTCGGCCGGCGTCAGGGGACCAGATCGACGCGGAGTTCCCTGAGCCCGCGGATGTTGACCTGGGCGCGCCAGACGACGTCCTGGCGGGCCGGTCTGATGTCGGGGTGACGGCGCAGCAGCTCGGTGAAGACCAGGCGGGCCTCGGCCTTCGCCAGGAGCGCGCCGATGCAGTAGTGCGGACCGCCCCCGAAGGACAGCGGGCGGATGTCAGGGCGCCGCAGGTCGAGGCGGTCGGGCTCGGCGTAGCGCCGCGGGTCCCGGTTGGCGGCGCCGAGCAGGATCATCACCTTGGCGCCGGCCGGGATCGTGGTGCCCCCGACCTCGATGTCGGCGGTCGTGATGCGGGCCACCAGCTGGATGGGCGCGTCGTACCGGAGCAGTTCGTCGAGGGCGTTGTCGACGAGGCCGGGCTCCTCGCGCAGGGCGCGCAGCTGGTCGGGGTGGCGCAGCAGGGCGAGCATGCCGTTGCCGATGAGGTTGACGGTCGTCTCATGACCGCCCATGAAGAACATCATGACGTTGGCGATGATCTCGTCGTCGGAGAGCTTCCCGCCGTCGAAGTCCGCCAGCAGCAGGCGGGAGATGATGTCGTTGTGCGGGTCCGCGCGGCGTTTCGCCACATGCTCGGCGATGTAAGCGCCGAACTCCCGCGCCGCGTCGTTCATGGCCCGGCGGGTGGTCTCGTCGGTGGCCGGGTCGATGACGTGGCCCAGCGCGTCGGTCCACTTCCGGCACAGGTCACGGTCCTCGACCGGCAGACCGCCCAGGCCGCAGAAGACGGTCACGGGCACGAGGGCCGCCAGGGACTCGATGAGATCGACGTCCCGGCCGTCGCCCCTCTCGTCCATCTCGTCCATGATCCGGTGGACGATGCCGGCGATGCGGGGAGCCGTCTCGCGGATGGCTCGGGCCGTGAACACGGGGTTGGCCAGGCCGCGCAGCCGGCGATGAGCGTCGCCGTCCCGCATCAGCATCCAGCTGCGGGTGGCCTGCACGATCGGGCTGTCCTGTCCGCCCCGTTGTGCGGCCCATTTGGGGTCTTGCGGATATTCGCTCGATAACTCGGGATTTCGCAGGAGCGCGGCGACCTCGTCGTATCCGGAGACCACCCAGTGCCCGTACGGCGTCCGGTGGACCGGCTCCGCGTCGCGGAGGCGCTTGTAGAGCGGATACGGATCGGTGCGCAATCGCGGATCGCGTGCATTGAATAGAGGTTCGTTGCCCGGTGGTTCCATGCCAGTCTCCCCCATGAAATCGGCAGGCCGGACCGCCGGCCCGTCGAAGCGGCCGAGATCCCGGTGGTCGAATACTAGGCACACGGCGGCCGTGGGTGACAAGGGCTGCCCGTCTGGACACCGCCCTCAACTCCGTATTACGTTCGAGTCGTTGGCGAGGCCACCGATCAGAGCAGTAGGGGGATGAGCGGTGCGACGCACTGTTTTCCAGGACGAGCACGAAGCCTTCCGCACGCAGCTGCGCGAGTTAATCGGGGCGGAGGTCGTACCCGTCTATTCGGAATGGGAAACCGCCGGCCGTGTGCCACGTGATTTCTATCGCAAACTGGGCAAACTCGGCATCTTCGGGTTCGGTGTCCCGGAGGAGTTCGGCGGGGCCGGTCCCAGGAGCTTCAAGTTCAACGCCGTCATCGCCGAGGAGTGCGCGAGAGCCGGCGTGACCTTCGGCGGCGCCAGCGCGCACCTGGCGCTTCCGGCCACCCTGGTGGACCACACCACCGACGAGCAGAAGCGGCGCTGGCTGCCGGGGTTCGTCACGGGTGAGCTGATGACGGCCATCGCGATCACGGAGCCGGAGGCCGGCTCCGACGTGGCCGGCATCCGGTCGGCGGCCGAGCTGTCCGAGGACGGCACGCACTACGTCCTCAACGGCAGCAAGGCGTACGTGTCGGGGGGCGCCCAGGCCGATCTGGTGCTCGTCGCCTGCCGTACCTCCACCGACGGGACCGACCGGCGCGGCGGTATGTCCCTGCTGGCCGTGGACACCCGGGCCCCGGGTGTGGCGGTCGACTCGGAGCCGGCCACGCTCGGCCTGCGCTCGTCCGACATCGTCGGGATGACCTTCACGGACGTACGGGTCCCCGTAGGTGACGTGGTGGGCGGCCCGGGTGACGCCTTCGCCTGTCTGGCCGGCATCTTCCCGCAGGAGCGGCTGGGCATCGCCGTCGGCGCATACGCCCACGCCGCCGCGGCGGTCCGCCTCGCCACCGCCTTCGTCCGTGAGCGCACCGCCTTCGGCAAGCCCGTCGCTGCCTTCCAGAACACCAAGTTCGTGCTCGCCGACTGCAAGGTCACGGTGAACGCCCTGCAGGCGGTCGTCGACCAGGCCCTGGAGGCGTTCGACGCCGGGGAACTGACCGCCGAGGAGGCGGCCGCGACCAAGCTGTACTGCACGGAGGCGGCGACCGGGGTGCTCGACAAGTGCCTTCAGCTGCACGGCGGTCTCGGCTTCACGATGGACAACCCGATCACCCGCCTGTACGCCGACAACAGGGCGAGCCGGATCTTCGGCGGCACCAGCGAGATCATGCGCACCATCGTCGCCAAGTCCATGGGGCTCTGACACCGTCGGCGACGGCCGCCAGGAGCAGAAGGCGTAGGAGACGTAAGAGGGGAGCGGCGACGCTCCCCTCTTCGCGCACCCGTCTCATCCCGCGCCGGAATCGGGCACCATCCCGGTCGTCCTGCGTCCGAAACGGGCCCACGCGTAGAGGAGTCCCAGGCCGAAGCCCACCAGGTGGGCCAGATACGCCACCCCGGGCCCCTGGGCGGCCCGACCGGCCGCCACCCACTGCAGGGCCGCCCAGAAGGGCAGCACGACCCACGCCGGGAAGCGCAGCGGCAGGAAGAACAGGAACGGCAGCAGACTGGTCACCCGCGCTCGGGGGAACAGGTACAGAAACGCGCCGAGGACCGCGGAGATCGCCCCGGAGGCCCCGACCAGGGACTGCGACGACTCGGCGTTGGCGGCGGCGTAGCCCAGCAGGGCCAGGTAGCCGCAGCCGAGGTAGAAGAGCGCGAACTCCACGTGGCCCATCCGGTCCTCGGTCATCGTCCCGAAGACGTAGAGGAAGAGCATGTTGCCCAGCAGGTGCACCCAGCTGCCGTGCACGAAGAGAGCCGTGGCCGGGGTCAGCACGGCCCGTGGCGCGCCCTCGAAGAGCTCGGCGGGAACCACGCCCCAGCGCCGGAAGTAGGCGCGCTGCGCGGCCAGTAGTTCGTCGCCGGAGCCGTAGACCGGATCGAAGCCCGAGGCGGGGCCGATCAGGAAGATCAGACAGCACAGGGCGATCAGTCCGTAGGTCACCGGCGCCGGGGTGTTCCGGACCGTCCTGCCGACCGTCCGGTTCCAGTTGCTGAGCATGAGTACAGAGCATGACGTAACGGGACGCATCCCTCCGGACCGCCTCGCCGCCGTGGACGGATGGGCGGCGAGTACCCGCCAGGCCGTAGGGTTACGAGCCACACGCGCGGGGAGCCTCCGGCCTGCCCCGGGCGACGGCGAGTACGACACTAGAAGGAAGCGGAAAGTCACGATGACGGTTCCCCTGCCGACCGCCTCGACGCGGTGGCGCTGCACGCTCTGCGGCAACCTCACGCGGTTCGACGTGACGCGCTCGTCGAAGGTCGTCGAGTACGTGCACCTCGACCTCGCGGGTGAGCCGAAGGTCGAGGAGCGCGAGGTGGTCGATGAGACCATCGAGTCGGTGCGGTGCCGCTGGTGCAACGCCGTGGACCAGGTGGAACTCGTGGATCGGCCGGGCGCCGGTTCCTGACGACGGCGGTCCCCCCGCTCGAGCGAAGTCGAGGGTGGGGGAGGCCCCGCACAGTATTGGGGTGTGACGGATGGTGGAGAGCGCAGGCGAGGGGCCGGGCGACGGCGCCGCCGAGATGCTCGACCGTCCGCTGCCGGACGGCGTGCGGCGCAGGGTCGTACAGATCGTCTCCGACGGCTTCGGCGGGCTGACCGTCGGTGAACTGCCGGTCCAGTTGCGCCAGTACGCCCGGTTCGCGCCGAACCGGCGGGCGAAGTTCGCGGGCAACGCGATGGCGGCCGCGCTGGAGACCGATCCGCTCTTCAGGCAGCGCATCGCCGAGAAGTTCAGAGAGGCCCAGCCGGAACTCGCCGGAGCTCTCGACTCCGGCTCGCCGACTCCGGCCGCGGACCCGCACGAAGTGGCGGCCGCGGCCTATGTGCTGCGGCCCGCCGGCTGGGTGAAGCTGGTCACCGCGGCCGGTGAGGAGGCTCAGCGCGCGGACGCCGAGCGGGTCGGTGAGGAGAGCCGGGCCGAACTGGAGCGGCTGCGTGAGGAACTGGACCGGGCCCGTGAGCAGACCCGGACGGACACCGCCTCGCTGCGCACCGAACTGGACGCGGCGAAGAAGGAGGCCGAGTCGCTCCACCGCAAGCTGCGTTCGGCCCTCAGTGACGTCAAGCGGGGCGAGGCCGCGCTGCGCAAGGCGCGGGCCGAGCTGGAGGGCGTGCGCGCCGAGGGGCAGACCCAGGTGTCCGCCGCGGAGAGCGAGTCCCGGCGGCTGAAGGGACGGCTCGGGGAGGTGGAGGCGGCGCTGGAGGCCACCCGGCGCGCGGCGCGCGAGGGCCGCAGCGTCGAGGACATGCGGGTACGGCTGCTGCTGGACACGGTGCTCGACGCGGCCCAGGGGCTGCGGCGGGAACTGGCGTTGCCGCCGGTGTCGGTGCGTCCGGCGGAGACCGTCGACGCGGTCGAACCGGGACGGATGACCCCGAAGGACATCGCCACCCGAGCCCTGTCGGAGAACGATCCGGCCATTCTCGACCAGTTGCTCGCGCTGCCCCAGGCCCATCTCGTCGTCGACGGCTACAACGTCACCAAGACCGGCTATCCGCAGATGCCGTTGGAGAAGCAGCGGTTGCGGCTCCTCGGGCAGCTCTCGCAGCTCGCCGCGCAGACCGGTGCCGAGGTCACCTGTGTCTTCGACGGGGCCGAACTGGCCGCTCCGGTGCTGCTCGCGCCGCCGCGCGGGGTGCGGGTGCTGTTCTCCAGGCCGGGCGTCACGGCCGACGAGGTGATCCGTCAGCTGGTGCGGGCCGAGCCGCCCGGTCGGCCGGTCATCGTCGCCTCGACCGACCGTGAGGTGGCCGACGGGATCGCCAAGGCGGGTGCCCGACCGGTGGCTTCCGCGGTACTTCTGAAGCGACTGTCCTGAAGGTCGAAGTTCCGGGTTTAATGACCGAATTGGTGGAATCGTCACGCAACGTAGCGTCAATCGAGCATGACTGCACGTGAGTTGCGTGAAAAAAACGCGTTGCGTGATGTGTTTTTTTCTCCTGAGGATTTGAACTGATCACGGCGAGGTCACTAAGGTCAGGGCTCGAATCTCCAAACGGGTGATCACTCTAAAGAAGGAGCCCGTCTCCGTGGCGTCCCACCGTCGACCGAAGCAGCCGAGCCGCGCGCGCGTGACCGTGCTGACCACCGCAGCCGCAGCCGCCGTCGTGCTGAGCTCGCAGGCCGCCAACGCGGCGCCCAGCGAGAAGCTCACCAAGGACGAGGTCAAGACCAAGGTCGACAAGCTCTACGAAGAGGCGGAGCAGGCCACCGAGAAGTACGTCGGCGCCCAGGAGAAGCAGGAGAAGCTCCAGAAGGAGATCTCCACCATCCAGGACAACGTGGCCCGGGGGCAGGCGGATCTCAACGAGCTGCGCGACTCCATGGGCCTGGCGGCCGCCGCCCAGTACCGCACCGGGTCCATAGATGCCTCCCTGCAGCTCCTCCTCTCCTCGAACCCGGACGACTTCCTGGACAAGGCGTCCGCCGCCGACCAGTTGAGCGCCCAGCAGGTCGAGGCGCTCAAGAAGATCCAGGAGAAGCAGCGCGAACTCGCGCAGCAGCGCACCGAGGCCTCCGGCAAGCTCAAGGACCTCGCGACCACCCGTACCGAACTGGGCAAGAAGAAGAAGGAAGTCCAGGCCAAGCTCGTCGAGGCGCGCGAGCTCCTCAACACGCTGACGGCCAAGGAGAAGGCCGCCCTCACCGCCGCCGACAACCGCGCCAGCCGGGACTCCGGTGAGCGTGTCGACCTCGGCGACGCCCCCACCGGCTCCGGCCGGGCCATGGCCGCCTTCCAGGCCGCGCAGAGCCAGCTCGGCAAGCCCTACCACTACGGCTCCACCGGCACCGCCATGTACGACTGCTCGGGCCTGACCTCCTGGGCCTACGCGCAGGCCGGCGTCGGTATCCCGCGGACCTCGGAGGCGCAGGCCAACGCCGGGACGCGCATCTACTCGCAGAGCGACCTCAAGGTCGGCGACCTGGTGTTCTTCTTCAACGACCTGCACCACGTCGGCCTCTACGCGGGCAACGGCCAGGTCCTGCACGCCCCGCGCACCGGTACGGTCGTCCGCTACGAGTCGATGAGCACGATCGGCGGCCCGTTCATGTTCGGCGTCCGGGTCTGATCGTCCGGGTCTGATCGTCCGGGTCCGGCCAACTCCGGGATCGGGACACCACACCGCCCGAACGGGCGAATCATGACAACCAGAAGTGACCCCACGCCCCGCCGGTGACCTGCGTCAGCGGCGGGGCGTCACTGTGCGTCGTCGCCGAGGTCTTTGGCCGACCCCCTGCAGCGGGGCTACTGTCTGCCGCGTTTCCCTGTCCACCGGTGGAAGGAGCGCGGCTTCCCGTGGGGTCCCATCGCCGCCTTGCACAGTCCGGGTTCGACCGGGGCGCCTCCAGCGCCCTGAGCGTGCTGTCCGTCGCGGCCGCCGCGGTCGGCGCCGTGTCCGCCGTACCGGCCACCGCCGCCCCGCACGACGGCACCCGCGCCGAGGTGGACCGTCTCTACGAAGAGGCCGAGAAGGCCACCGAGGCCTACAACACGGCCGACGAACGCGCCGACACCCTTCGGGGGCAGGTCGGCGCGGCCCAGGACCACATCGCCCGGCAGCAGGAGCGCGTCAACGGCCTGCGCGACCGGCTCGGTTCGCTGGCGGGCGCGCAGTACCGCTCCGGCGGCCTCGACCCCTCCGTGGCGCTCCTGTTCTCCGACGACCCGGAGGAGTATCTCGCCAAGGCGTCCGTCCTCGACCGGATCACCACGCACCAGGCCGGCGAGCTGAGGGAACTCCAGGGCGCCATGCGCGAACTCGCCCAGGAGCGCGCCGAGGCGGCCGGCAAGCTCGCCGAGCTGGAGAAGAGCCGCAAGGCCGTGGTGAGCCACAAGCGGACCGTGGAGCAGAAGCTCGCCAGGGCGCGGCAGCTGCTCAACGCCCTGCCGTCGGCCGACCGGGCCGCCTACGACCGGGCCTCCCGCTCCGGCCGCTACGACATGGACGGCCTCCCGGATGCCGTCCCGGCCTCCGGCCGCGCGGGCGCCGCCGTCGCCGCGGTGCGCTCCGCGCTCGGCAGGCCGTACGTCTGGGGCGCCAACGGGCCCACCGGTTTCGACTGTTCGGGCCTGATGCAGTGGTCGTACGCGCAGGCCGGGATCTCGCTGCCGCGCACCTCGCAGGCCCAGGCGCACGCCGGCCGGCGGGTCCCGCTCTCCGAGGCCCGGCCCGGCGACATCGTCACCTACCGCTCCGACGCCAGTCATGTCGGCATGTACGTGGGCAACGGACAGGTCATCCACGCCCCCTACCCGGGTGCGCCGGTGCGCTACGACCCGGTCGGGATGATGCCGGTGTCGTCCGTCACCAGGCCCTGACGGGCGCCCGCGCGGGGTCGCCGCCGTACGATCGGGACGATGGCTGGTCGAGGGCGGGCGCGCGGACCCGGGGTGCTGGGGTTCTGTCTGCTGCTCGTCTCGCTGCTCGTCCCCCTGGTCGGCTGCGGCGGGCGCTCCGCCGTGGACCACGCGAAGGCCGATGTGCAGCGGGTCCTCGACCGGCGCGCCGCCGCGGTCCTCGGCCATGACCCGAGCGCCTACGCGGCCACCGGCGCCGCCGCCGGATACGCCGCCGTGCGGGCCGTTCCGCTGGCGGCCTGGTCGTACCGGGTGACGGCCCTGCACCGCAGCGGGGACACGGCCACCGCCGACGCCGCACTGAGCTACCGCGTCGAGGGCTACGACAAGGCGCCGGTGACCGCGGCCCGCACCCTGCGCCTGACCCGGGACGGGTCCGGGCGGTGGTCGGTGACCTCCGACAGGCCCGCGAAGAAGGCCGGCGAGCAGCTCTGGGACCAGGGCACGGTGAACGTCGTACGGGGCGAGCACAGTCTCGTGCTGGGGGTCGGGCAGGCCGGCGCACGGCTGCGGTCCTTCGCCGAGCTGGCCGACGACGCAGTCCCGGCGGTCTCGGCGGCCTGGGGCACCGACTGGGCGGGGCGTGTCGTCGTCCTCGTACCGAAGTCGCTGGACGGCATGGCGGGGCTGCTCGGCTCGCCCGCCTCCTCCTACCGGGGGATCGCCGCGGTCACCACGGGGGAGACGGGCGGCGGCACCAAGGCGCCCGCGGACCGGATCATCGTCAACCCGGACGCGTACGGCATGCTCGGCCGGGTCGGCCGGCAGGTGGTCCTCACCCATGAGGCCACCCATGTCGCCACTCGCGCCCACACCGACGCGGCCACCCCGCTGTGGCTGTCCGAGGGGTACGCCGACTGGGTCGGCTACCGCGGTACCGGCCGCGCTCCCGCCGAGGCCGCCCCCGAACTCCAGCACGCCGTCACGCAGGGCACCGTCCCGGCGGCGCTGCCCGAAGACGGCGACTTCGGCTTCTCGGGGGACGCCGTCCGGCTGGCGAAGGCGTACGAGGGCGGCTGGCTGGCCTGCCGGATGATCGCCGAGCGGTGGGGCGAGGTGAAGCTGGACGCGTTCTACCGGGCCGTGGGGGAGCACGAGAAGCGGCCGGGGGCGGTGGAGGGCGCGCTCAAGAGTGTGCTCGGCACCTCCCTCGTGGAGTTCACGGGGGCCTGGCAGGACTACCTACGGGCTCAGCTCGCCTGAGCCGGGTGCCCGGCCGCGCCCGCCCCGGTCAGCTGCTCGATCGCCTCGCGCAGCCAGGACCGCTCCGCCACGGTGCTGTGCCGGGGCGTGGCGCTCGGGGCCGGGCTGTGGGCCCTGCGCCGCGACGCCGTGCTGCGGACGGCCGCCCGGGTGACGCCCACGCTCTCCGCCGGCGCCTCGCTGCGGCGCACGCTGACGACCGGACTGCCGATGTCCGCCGACTTCACCCTGCGCCAGGGCGGGGCGCTCGCCCTGGTCGCCGTGGTGGCACGGCTCGGGGTGACGGCGGTGGCCGCCTACTCGGTCGCGTACAAGGTCATGTACGTGGCGACCATGGCCTTCTACGCCGTCCGTCGGGCCGCCTCCATCCACACGGCGCACACCCGGGGCGAGGGCCGGGAGGAGCGCCGGGCGATCGGGCGGCAGGCCGTACTGGTCTCCGGGACCGTCGGCCTGGGGGCCGCCGTACTGCTGTGCGCGGCGGCCCCCTGGATCCTGGCCGCCTTCGGCTCCGGGCCCGGTGTGGCCCACGAGGGCGTGCTGTTCCTGCGCTGCGCCGGGCCGTATCTGCTGCTCATGGCGGGGTTCATCGCGGTGGGCGGGGTCTTCGAGGGGAGCGGGGGAGCGCCTGTGCTGCTGCGGGTGACCGTGCTCGGCACGGCCGTCCAGTTGCCGCTGGCGTACGCGCTGTCGGGGCTCGGGCCGGCGGGCGTGTGTCTGGCGATGGCGCTCGCGATGGGCGTCCAGTGCCTGGCGGTGGGACTGGTGCTGCGGCGGGCCTGGCCCGGCCGTCAGGAAGAGACCGCGGGCTCGTTGGTGCGGGCGGCCTGACCGGACGGGGAAGCGGGGGCGGCCCCCGGCACCGTCGAGCGCCACAGCCGTACGGCCGCGGTGAGCGCGGCGGCGACCAGCAGGCCGTTGCGCAGGAACATCAGCGTGACACCGAGCGGGCTGCTCGCCACGACGTCCGCGAAGAAGACGGGGAACTCCAGCACCGTCACGAAGGACGCGGCAAGCACCAGGACGGCGGGCAGCGTCATACGGCCGGCCCGGAAGCACAGGCAGACCGCCGCGAGACCGATCAGCCACACCAGGTACTGCGGGCTGATCACGCGGCTGGTGACCGTGAACAGCAGGACCGCCGTGAACGCCGCCTCCGCGAGCGTCTGCGGCGCGAAGCGCCTCGCCGTCAGCCGCCACAGCAGCAGCCAGCCGAACGCGAGCACCGTGAGCCCCAGGGCCACGTCGCTCACCACACCGACGTACGGGCCGAGGAACTCCAGCGAGCCGTAGTTGAGCAGCACCTCGCCCCGCCAGCCGAACCCCCGGGCCACGTGCAGGGCGAGGGCGCCCACCGACTCCACCTCGGTGCCCCGGTCGCGCTGGAAGGTGAGGAAGGCGAAGGCGCCCGGCACGGCGAGGGCGAACAGCGCGGCCAGGGCGCCGGCGGTCACCGCCGCGGCGCCCCAGGCCCGCCTGCGCACGGCGCCCGCCAGCAGCAGCACGGGCCACACCTTCAGCAGCACCGCGAAACCCGTCAGCGCACCCATCACCCGGGGGTGCCGGGCGCCGGCGACCAGGGCGGCGACCGCGACCGCGGTCACCATCACGTCGTAGCGGGAGTAGACGGTGGGGCCGAGCAGCGGCAGGCCCGCCACCCACATCCAGGCGCCGCGCAGCGACCGGCCGGGACGCAGGCCCGTGTTCAGCAGCAGCATCAGGACGGCCAGGTCGGCGACGAAGGCCAGGAGGAAGAAGGCCGACGCGTAGCCGAGGAAGGGCAGCAGACCGGGGGAGAGGATGGCGAGGGCGGCGGCGGGCGGGTACTGCCAGGTGACATCGGCGGCCGGGAACGCGCCGGTGCTCAGCACCTCGTACCAGCCCCGGTAGGTGCCGGACACGTCGCTGGTGACGTCCGGGCCGGGGAAGACGAACACCTTGAAGACGAAGAGCAGCAGGGCGAGCCGGGTCACGCCCCAGGTCGTCAGCAGGCAGGTCAGGGGCCGCCTCGCAGCCGTCGTGTCCATGGCGCACATGATCTCCCTCCGGGCCGTGAAGCGCCGTCGGGCGCGGCTGTGAATGACGTTTGGATAAGGTCGGCTGCGATGCACAAGACCCTGATCGTGACGAACGACTTCCCGCCCCGACCGGGCGGCATCCAGGCGTTCCTGCACAACATGGCGCTCCGGCTCGACCCCGACCGGCTCGTCGTCTACGCGTCCACCTGGAAGCGTTCCCGTGAGGGCGTCGAGGCGACGGCCGCCTTCGACGCCGAGCAGCCCTTCACCGTCGTACGGGACTCCACGACGATGCTGCTGCCGACGCCCGGGGCGACCCGCCGGGCCGTCGGGCTGCTGCGGGAGCACGGGTGCACGTCCGTGTGGTTCGGGGCGGCCGCGCCGCTCGGGCTGATGGCGCCGGCGCTGCGCAGGGCGGGCGCCGAGCGGCTGGTGGCCACCACCCACGGGCACGAGGCCGGATGGGCGCAGCTGCCCGCCGCCCGGCAGCTGCTCGCCCGGATCGGCGAGAGCACGGACACGATCACCTACCTCGGCGAGTACACCCGCTCGCGGATCGCGACGGCGCTGAGCGCCGACGCGGCCGGGCGTATGACACAGCTGCCGCCGGGCGTCGACGAGAAGACCTTCCACCCGGGCTCGGGCGGCGAGGAGGTCCGGGCGCGGCTCGGGCTGACCGACCGGCCGGTGGTGGTGTGCGTCTCGCGGCTCGTGCCGCGCAAGGGCCAGGACACGCTGATCCTCGCCATGCCGCGGATCCTGGCCGCCGAACCGGAGGCGGTCCTGCTGATCGTCGGAGGCGGCCCGTACGAGAAGGACCTGCGCAGGCTCGCCCACGAGCGCGGGGTGGCGGACGCGGTGCGCTTCACCGGATCGGTGCCCTGGTCGGAGCTGCCCGCCCACTACGGCGCCGGGGACGTCTTCGCGATGCCCTGCCGGACGCGGCGGGGTGGACTCGACGTGGAGGGGCTCGGGATCGTCTATCTGGAGGCGTCGGCGACCGGGCTGCCGGTCGTCGCCGGGGACTCGGGCGGAGCGCCCGACGCCGTGTTGGACGGGGAGACGGGGTGGGTCGTGCGCGGCGGTTCACCGGCCGACACGGCCGAACGCATCGTCGCCCTGCTCGGGGACGCGGAGCTGCGCCGCCGGATGGGGGAGCGGGGGCGCGGCTGGGTGGAGGAGAAGTGGCGGTGGGACCTGCTGGCGGAGAAGTTGAGGACGTTGCTCTAGCTTTTCCCTCCGCGCCCTAGGCGGAGGCGCATAATCCGCCGATGCTGCGCACATGACAGCAGAACTGATACAGCGTCAGCTGACTGGCAGTCAACTGACGAGACGTCAAATCCTGGGCATGGCAGCCCTCCAGACGGCGGCCGCGCTCGGCTTCACCCGCGTCGGCCTCCAGTCGGCTCGCGCGGCGGAGCCCGCGGCGGTCGAATCCGCCCCCGCCATCGTCGTAGGCTCCGGCTACGGCGCCGCCGTCGCCGCCCTGCGCCTCGGCCAGGCCGGCATCCGCACCCTCGTCCTCGAGATGGGCCGGCTGTGGAACACGGCCGGCGCCGACGGCAAGGTCTTCTGCAACACCGCCGGCCCCGACCAGCGGTCCATGTGGTTCCGCACCCGCACCGAGGCGCCGCTGGCCACCTTCCTGTGGCTGGACCTCGTCAACAAGGACATCAGCCTCTACCCGGGTGTCCTGGACCGCGTGCACTTCGACAGCATGTCGGTCTTCGTGGGCCGCGGGGTCGGCGGCGGCTCCCTGGTCAACGGCTCCATGGCGGTCACCCCGCTCCAGTCGTACTTCGCCGAGCAGTTCCCCACCGTCGACACGGCGGAGATGTACTCGACGTACTACCCGCGGGCCCGCGCCATGCTCGGCGTCAACACCGTCGACCCGGCCTGGTTCGAGTCGACCGAGTGGTACAGGTTCACGCGCGTCTCCCGGAAGCACGCGGCGAACACCGGCCTGAAGACCACCTTCGTGCCCAGCGTCTACGACTTCGACTACATGCAGCGCGAGGCGGCCGGCACCGCCACCAGGTCCGCCCTCGGCCAGGAGGTCATCTACGGCAACAACTACGGCAAGAAGAGCCTCGACAAGACGTATCTGGCCTCGGCGCTGGGCACCGGGAACGTCACCATCCACACCATGGAGAAGGTGCGCGCGATCAGCCGGGCGAACGACGGGACGTACGTCCTGACCGCCGACCGCATCGACGACACGGGCAAGGTCGTCGAGACCAAGCAGTACGGCTGTACGTACCTCTTCCTCGGCGGCGGCAGCCTCGGGACCAGCGAACTCCTCGTCCGGGCCAGGGACACCGGCACACTGCCCGCGCTGGACGGATCCGTCGGGGCGGGCTGGGGCAACAACGGGAACGTGATGCTCGGGCGGGCCAACCACCTGTGGGACACCGTCGGCGCCAACCAGTCGACCATGCCGGTCATGGGCATCGACGACTGGGCGAACACCGCCAACCCCGTCTTCGCGGAGATCGCCCCGCTGCCCACGGGGCTCGAGCACTGGGTCAGCCTCTACCTGGCGATCACCAAGAACCCGCAGCGGGCCTCGTTCACGTACGACGCCGCCTCGGGTGGGGTGAAGCTCGGCTGGAGCGCCGCGCAGAGCGCCGTCTCCTCGGGCATGGCCAAGAAGCTGTTCGACCGGATCAACGCGGCGAACTCCACCATCTACCGCTACGACCTCTTCGGCTCGTCCAACAAGGTCTTCGCCGACGACTTCACCTACCACCCGCTCGGCGGCTGTGTGCTGGGCAAGGCGACCGACAACTACGGCCGGGTGAAGGGATATTCGAGGCTGTACGTCACCGACGGCTCGCTGGTGCCGGGCAACATCGGGGTGAACCCGTTCGTCACCATCACCGCGCTCGCCGAACGCACGATGGCGCGGGTCCTCGTGGAGGACACCGCGCCATGACACTCCGTCAGGAGGTGCTGCACAGCCGCTACGACAGCCGTTGCCGCAGCCGCAGCCGTTGCTACTGCCGCTGTCGCAGCGGCTACTTGGCGTAGATCGCTTCGATCTCGCCCGCGTAGTCCTTCGCCACGACATTGCGCTTGAGCTTCAGCGACGGCGTGAGGTGGCCCGAGTCCTCCGTGAACTGGGAGGAGAGAATGCGGAACTTCCGCACCGATTCCGCCTTCGAGACCGCGGCGTTGCCGTCGTCGATCGCCGACTGGATGGCGGCCTGAAGGTCGGCGTCCCCGTGCAGCGACGCCGCGGTCGAGCCCACCGGCTTGCCATGATCGGAGGCCCAACGGCCCAGGAACTCCTCGTCGATGGTGACCAGCGCGCCCACGAACGGCCGCCCGTCGCCCACCACCATGCACTCCGCGACCAGCGCGTGCGCCCGGATCCGGTCCTCGATCACGGCCGGTGCGACGTTCTTGCCGCCCGCGGTGACGATGATCTCCTTCTTGCGCCCGGTGATCCGGAGGTAGCCGTCCTCGTCGAGGGTGCCGATGTCACCGGTGTGGAACCAGCCGTCGGCCAGCGCCTCCGCGGTCGCGCCCGGGTTGTTCCAGTACTCCTTGAAGAGGTGCTCGCCGTGCAGCAGCACCTCCCCGTCGTCCGCGATCCGCACGACCGAGCCGGGCAGCGGCTGGCCGACCGTGCCGATCTTCTGCCGGTCCCAGGGGTTGAAGGCGGTGGCGGCACAGGACTCCGTCAGGCCGTAGCCCTCCAGGACGGTGAAGCCGATGCCGCGGAAGAAGTGACCGAGGCGCTCGCCCAGCGGGGCGCCGCCGGAGATCGCGTACTCGCCCCTGCCGCCGAGGACCGCGCGCAGCTTGCTGTAGACCAGCCGGTCGAAGACCTTGTGCTTGATCTTCAGACCGAGGGGCGGTCCGGCCGGGAGCTCCAGCGCCTTGCTGTAGGCGATCGCGGTGTCAGCCGCCTTGTCGAAGATCGCGCCCTTGCCGTCCGCCTGCGCCTTGGCACGCGCCGAGTTGTAGACCTTCTCGAAGACCCGCGGCACGCCCAGGATCAGCGTCGGGCGGAAGGACGCCAGCTCGTCGGTGAGGTTCTTGATGTCCGGGACCGTGCCCAGTTTGATCGGCGCCATCATCGGGGCGATCTGCACCAGCCGGCCGAAGACGTGCGCGAGCGGGAGGAAGAGCAGGACGCTGCACTCGCCCGTGCGGAACAGTGGCCGCAGCCGCTCCACCACGTTCCCGCACTCGGCGAAGAAGCTGCGGTGGGTGAGCACACAGCCCTTGGGCCGGCCGGTCGTACCGGAGGTGTACACGATCGTCGCCGGGTCGTCGGCTTTGGCCTGCGAGCTGCGCTCCTCGACGACCTGGTCGGAGACGTCCCTGCCGAGCCGCCCGAGCTCCTCGACGCCCCCGGCCTCGATCTGCCACACGTGCTTGAGCGCCGGCAGCGACTCGCGGACCGACTCCACGGCCGCCGCGTGACTGTCCAGTTCGACGACGACGGCGGTCGCGCCCGAGTCGGAGAGGATCCACTGCACCTGCTCCGCGGAGCTGGTCTCGTACACCGGGACGGTGACGGCGCCGGCGCACCAGATCGCGAAGTCGAGCAGCGTCCACTCGTAGCGCGTGCGCGACATCAGGCCGACCCGGTCGCCGGGCTGGACGCCGGAGGCGATGAGGCCCTTGGCGGCGGCGTGCACCTCGGCCAGGAAGTCGGTGGCCGTCACGTCCTGCCAGGCGCCGCCCACCTTGCGGGCGATGACGGCGACATCGGGATGCTGCGCGGCGTTTCTGCGGACGATGTCGGTCAGATTGCCGTCCGCAGGGACCTCGTACAAAGCCGGAAGGCTGAACTCGCGCAAAACTGCTGCTCCTCATAGGGCGCCGGCGCCACGACGTTGTGCGATGCGACGGTGCGGTCCAAGGCTCGGGCGGTACTCAGGCATCTCGGTGGATCGTGGGTACCGGAGATCCGGCGGATACCGGTGATCTCGGTGGTTGAAATCCTGAGTACGACTGGACTGCCCGGACGTTACCCGCCGGTATGGCTTCTTCGACAGGGGGGTCCGCGAGATGTTCGCTGCGTCACACAGACTGATGTTTCCCGGCTGACAGTAGTCCACCGCTTTACTGACTGGCCAGTAACCGGTATCCCGGTCGCCACTGTTCACGTATGCCGCACACGCCTACCCTTGATCGGCATGGCATCCACACCTCCCGGAAACCGCAGGACACGCATCCACGTGGTCAGCGACGTGCACGGCAACGCGCGCGATCTGGCCCGGGCCGGAGAGGGCGCGGACGCACTGATCTGTCTGGGCGACCTGGTCCTGTTCCTGGACTACGCCGACCACACCCGCGGCATCTTCCCCGACCTCTTCGGCGTGGAGAACGCCGACCGCCTCGTCGAGCTGCGCACGGCCCGCCGTTTCGAGGAGGCCCGCGCACTGGGCGGCCGGCTGTGGGCCGGCGTCGGCGGCGACCGGGCCGCGCTGATCGAGCAGGCGGTCCGCAAGCAGTACGCCGAGCTGTTCCCGGCGTTCCCGACCCCGACGTACGCGACCTACGGCAACGTCGACATGCCGCAGCTGTGGCCAGAGTTCGCCGGGCCCGGCACGACCGTGCTGGACGGGCAGCGGGTGGAGATCGGCGGCCGGGTCTTCGGCTTCGTGGGCGGCGGGCTGAAGACCCCGATGCGCACGCCGTACGAGATCAGCGACGAGGAGTACGCGGCGAAGATCGAGGCCGTGGGTGAGGTGGACGTGCTGTGCACCCACATCCCGCCGGAGGTGCCGGAGCTCGTCTACGACACCGTGGCCCGCCGTTTCGAGCGGGGCAGCCGGGCGCTGCTGGACGCCATCCGCCGTACCCGGCCCCGCTACTCGCTCTTCGGGCACGTCCACCAGCCGCTCGCCCCCCGGATGCGGGTCGGCGCGACCGAGTGCGTGAACGTGGGGCACTTCGCGGGAAGCGGGAAGCCATGGGTGCTGGAGTGGTGACCCGACGCCGTCCGGCCGGTGTCCCGACTCCGGGTGAAGGCGGCAGGTCGGGCGCGCGGTAGCCTTCACGCTGCACACACGTGCGCGGCGGCTGGCGCACGGTGTCCTCTTCTCTACCTTGACCGGCCCGCATCCGGAGGAGCCACGGCGATGGCGGAACACACCAGCTCGAGCATCACGATCGAGGCGGCACCGGCCGAGGTCATGGCGGTGATCGCCGACTTCGCCCGCTACCCGGACTGGACCGGAGAGGTGAAGCAGGCGGAGGTCCTCGGGACGGACGTGCAGGGCCGGGCCGAGCAGGTCCGTCTGGTCATGGACGCCGGCGCCATCAAGGACGACCAGGTCCTGGGCTACACCTGGACCGGCGAGAACGAGGTGTCCTGGACGCTGGTGAAGTCCCAGATGCTGCGTCAGCTCGACGGCTCCTACCTCCTCAAGGCCGCCGGCGCGGGCGCGACCGAGGTCACCTACCAGCTGACCGTGGACGTCAAGATCCCCATGCTGGGCATGATCAAGCGCAAGGCGGAGAAGGTCATCATCGACCGCGCCCTGGCAGGCCTGAAGAAGCGCGTGGAATCGGGCGACGCCGTCCCCGAAGCGCCCGAGAAGTAGCCCGGCCCCGGCGCGGAAGCAGCCCCACACCCCCGCCCCCGGGCGCCGGCCCCGGCGGCCGGGATGCCCGGTCCCGGCACCGGCACGGTGGGTGGGATGCCCGGCCGGTGGCCCGGTGGCCCGGTGGCCCGGTGGCCCGGTGGCCCGGTGGCCCGGTGGCCCGGTGGCCCGGTGGCCCGGTGGCCCGGTGGCCCGGTGGCCTGGAGCCGTGGAGCGCCGTCGCGGCTGCGCCGCAAGCAGCGGGCGGCGGTCGGTTCCGCTCGGGTGGAGGCGGTGGGCCCCCACATCCGGCTGGTGGGCTCCAACCCGGTCGGTCGCCCCACATCCGGTCGGTAGGTGCCAAATCCCGTCGGTGAGCCCTCACCCCCGTCGGTGGGTTCCCACCCCCGTCGGTGAGCCCCCACCCTCGTCGGTGGGCCCTGAATCCGGTCGGTGGGCCCCCGGCCGCAGTCGGGGGGGTGCCCGGGCACGTTCTGGCGGGCGGCCGGTGGAGGCGGGCCCGGTGCGGGAGCCGGTGGGTCGGGGGCCCGGCGCGGGCTCCGTTACGGTTCAGCCTCATGCGCACCATCCTGATCACCGGCCCTGGCGGCAGCGGACGCACGACCGTCGCGGCCGCCACCGCACAGCGCGCGGCAGCGGAAGGCACCCGCACCCTCGTCCTCAGCGCCGACCGCACCGACACCCTCGGCGCGGCGCTCGGCGCGCGGACCGGGGCCAGGCCCGTCACCGTCGCCCCGAACCTCACCGCCTGGCGTCCCGACGCCACCGCCGGTTTCCGGGACGACCTCGCCGGTTTCCAGGACCGTGCCACCACCGTCCTCGACCTCCTCGGGGCCTCCCGGCTCGACCCGGAGGAGGTCACCCCCCTCCCCGGCGCCGAGGAACTGACCCTGCTCCGCGCGCTGCGGGACGCCGCCCTCGCGGACGGCGGTGAGCTGCACGAACTGCTCGTCGTCGACCTCCCGCCCGTCCCGCAGGCCCTCGCCCTGCTGGCCCTCCCGGAGGAGCTGCGCCGCTACCTGCGCCGGCTGCTCCCGCCGGAACGGCAGGCCGCCCGCGCCCTGCGCCCCCTGCTCGGCCGGCTCGCCGGGGTGCCGATGCCCGCCGAGTGGCTGTACGAGACGACCGCCCGCTGGGACCTGGAACTGGCCGCCGTCGAGGCCGTCCTCGCCGACCCCGGCACCTCCGTACGCCTGGTCGCCGAGCCGGGACCGGCCGGCGCCGACGCCGTTCGCGACGCCCGCCTGGGCCTCGCTCTGCGTGCCCTGCCCGTCGAGTCGCTGGTCGCCAACCGGGTCCTGCCCGAGACGCCCGACGACGGCCCGCTCGGCCGGCTCGTCACCCAGCAGCGCAAGGCCCTCGGGGAGTGGGGCGAGGCGGCCCGCCCCGTCGCCCACCTCGGGCACGACCCCCGCGGCGCCGACGACCTCGCCACCCTCGCCGTGCCCGCCGTCAACCCGGCGGCTTCCCCGGTCGAGTGGCCCGTCGCCGACCGGCTCGCGCAGGACGGCGTGCTCGTCTGGCACCTCCCGCTGCCCGGCGCCATACGCGACGAACTCGACCTCGTCCGGCGCGGCGACGAACTCGTCGTCACGGCGGGGCCGTTCCGCCGCATCGTCGCGCTGCCCTCCGTCCTGCGCCGCTGCACCGTCGACGGCGCAGCCCTGCGCGACGGCGAGCTGTGCGTGCGGTTCGCGCCGGATCCCGGGCTCTGGCCACGGACGCACTGAACGACGTTCCGCCGTTCGGGTACCGTCGTAGGGACGAGCCGTCATCAGGCGTCGTCGACCAGGAGTCATCAGGAGTCCGCCATGAGCGAAGAGCGCCCCACGCCCGACGCCGCCGGGGAGCCCGCCGGGACCGCAGCCGCCGACGAGCAGCCCCGCGCGACCGACGCCGACGCCTGGGCCACCGCCGCCGCCGAGGACCTGGCGGCGGAGAAGGCCCGTCGCCGGGCCCGGGACGACCGGCCCCCGGGGTCGGCCGCCGAGGAACTGCGCAGGCTCGTCGACGCCGTCGGCGACAAGCTGTCCTCGATCCAGTCCCCGCTGCTCGGGGCGGTCGCCGGACCCGCCGCCCAGCAGGTGGTCCGCCAGGTCGTGCAGCAGGCCAAGGCCGCCGTGGAGCCCGTCATAGAGCGCAACCCGGATGTCTTCGACCACCTCGCGGCAGCAGGCACCGAACTCCTCGCCGCCTACCGCTCCGCCGTCCAGACCCAGGAACGACGCTGGACGACCGGCGCGAACGACCCCGGGGCCACCCCGCGCGACCAAGGCCGCGACGGCGACGACACCGGTCCCGGCCAGCGCATCGACTTGGACTGAAGCCCTTCGGGGGCAGGGCCTCGGGTACGGTTGGCCGTAGCGGGGCTCGACCGGAACTGAGGGATTCATGGGACTCACCATCGGCGTCGACATCGGCGGCACGAAGATCGCGGCCGGCGTGGTCGACGAGGAAGGCAACATCCTCTCGACCCACCAGGTGCCGACCCCGGGTACGCCGGAGGGCATCGTGGACGCCATCGCCGCCGCCGTCGACGGCGCGCGCGTGGGGCACGACATCGTCGGCGTGGGCATCGGCGCCGCCGGCTATGTCAACCGACAGCGCTCGACGGTCTACTTCGCCCCCAACATCGACTGGCGCCAGGAGCCGCTGAAGGACGCGGTCGAGGCCCGGGTGGGTCTCCCCGTCGTGGTGGAGAACGACGCCAACGCCGCGGCGTGGGGCGAGTACAGGTTCGGCGCGGGCAAGGGCCACCGCAACGTCATCTGCATCACCCTCGGCACCGGCCTCGGCGGCGGCATCATCATCGGCAACAAGCTGCGCCGGGGCCACTTCGGCGTGGCCGCCGAGTTCGGCCACATCCGTATGGTGCCGGACGGCCTGCTGTGCGGCTGCGGCTCGCAGGGCTGCTGGGAGCAGTACGCCTCGGGCCGCGCCCTGGTGCGCTACGCCAAGCAGCGCGCCAACGCCACCCCGGAGAACGCCGAGATCCTGCTCGGCCTGGGCGACGGCAGCCCCGACGGCATCGAGGGCAAGCACATCTCCATGGCCGCCCGCCAGGGCGACCCGGTCGCCGTCGACTCCTACCGTGAGCTCGCCCGCTGGGCCGGCGCCGGCCTGGCCGATCTCGCCTCCCTCTTCGACCCGTCGGCCTTCATCGTCGGCGGCGGGCTCTCCGACGAGGGCGAGCTGGTGCTCGACCCGATCCGCAAGTCCTACAAGCGCTGGCTGGTCGGCGGCAACTGGCGCCCGGTGGCGGACGTCATCGCGGCCCAGCTGGGCAACAAGGCGGGCATGGTGGGGGCGGCGGACCTGGCGAGAGAGCCCGACCCGATCATGTAGTCGCACTGATCGTCATGTTGTTCGCCGTACTACGCGTCGTCTACTTGTCGTATTGCTGGTCGTACTGCACATAGCGGTAACACGGGGGCTGCTCGCGGCCCCCGTTCGCTTTTCCGGACGTACGGTACGGAGCGGCGTATCTTGATCACCATGCCGACGACCTCGTCCCTTCCCAACTCCCGCACCGAACCCGACGGTTCGGCCGTCATCCGGGTCCTCAGCTACAACATCCGTTCCATGCGGGACGACACCGACGCCCTCGCCCGGGTCATCACGGCCTGCGCCCCCGACCTGGTCCTCATCCAGGAAGCACCCCTGTTCTTCCGCTGGCGCAAGCAGCTCGCCCGTCTCGCGGCCGCCTCCGGCCAGGTGATCCTCACCGGTGGCGGCACGGCGGCCGGCCCCGCCGTCCTGTGCTCGCTGCGGGCGATCGTCGAACGCACCGAGGACGTCCTGCTGCCGCTCACCCCGGGCCAGTTCCGCCGGGGCCTGGCGACCGCCGTGGTCCGCTTCGCGGGTGCCCGGCTCGGCGTGGCCGCCTGCCACCTCGGTCTGACCGCCGCCGAGCGCTACGAGCAGGCGGGCATGCTGCTCGACCGCCTGGCCGGGATGGGCGTGACGCACGCGATCGCGGGCGGCGACATCAACGAGGGCCCCGACGGACGCACCTTCGGCCGGCTGGCCTCCGTCCTCCAGGACTGCCGCGCCACCGCCCCCTGGGGCGCCGAGTACACCTTCCCGGCCACGCATCCGAACCGCCGCATCGACGGGATCTTCGTGACGAAGGGCGTGGAGGTACTGGGCTGCGGGGTGCCGGTCGGACTCCCCGGAGTCACCGGTGCCGATCTGCGCGCGGCCACCGATCACCTGCCCGTGCTGGCCGCGCTTCGCGTGCCCGCGGCCTGAATCCCGCATCGGGAACTTCCGCCTCGAGGGCGGCCGCGGACCACCTTCCGGTCCTTGCCGCCCCCGGAATCCCCGCTGGGCCGCCCCCGGAATCCCCGCTGGGCCGTCCCCGGAATCCCCGCTGGTCAGGACCGGTCCCGGGTTCCCGGGTCCTGGCCCGTGTCCGGCCTAGACGACCGCTCCCCGCCCGGGGTCCCCGTCCTCCTCGTCGTCCGCGCGCATCCGCATCACGAGCGTGGCGAAACCGCCGAGGAGGCCGCCGATGCCGACGGTCGACAGCCACCAGGTCATCTCCCAGCCCAGCAGCACCGCGAGCAGGAGCAGCAACGGGCCGCCGATCACCCCGAGCCAGGCGAACTTGGCCGTGGTGTCCGCGGCGGGCAGCGGTGGGGGCTCCGGCGGGACGAAGTGACCCTCGTCGTCCCCGTCGAAGTCCTCCTCCGCGGGCTCGGGCGCCGGGTAGTCGCGTGGTCCGACACCGGGCGCGAAGGCGATGGAGCTGCCCAGCGGCCCGACCGGTTTCCGCTCCTCGTCGGGGTCCTTGACGGAGTTCTTCGCAGGATCCTCGGCGGGGTCCTTCGCGGGTTCCTCGGCGGCTCCCGTCCCGGACCTGTCGCCATTCGGCTCGACCTCGAGCAGCGCCAGGTCCTCGATCGACTTGAACGGCTTGGCGCCCGGCGGGTCCGTCGGCTCCTCGCCGTACCCCGCGACGATCGCCGCCCACGCGGCGTCCTCGTCGAAGGGCACGCTCTGCTCCTCCGGCTCGCGGCCCGCCCGGCCCTCCGGGCCGTCCCGCTCGTCCCGGTTCTCCCGGTCCTCACGGTCGGAGTCGTGCTCAGCCACCTACGGCCGTCCCTTCCTTGCCGACACTGGGCGCGATCCGGGCGATGAACGCGTAGCTCTCCTCGAAGATCCGGTCCGCATCGTGGTCCAACGTTGCCACGTGGTAGCTCTGTTCCAGCAGGATCTCGGTCACGTCCGTCGAGGACACCCGGCCGAGGATCCGGGCCGGGTCGGCCGACGGCACGACATGGTCCTGGACGCTGCGCAGAAGCAGCAGCGGCTGGGTGACCTGCGGCAGTTCGCCGTCGACCAGCCGCAGGAAAGTCCGCAGGGAGTGCGCCGAGTGCAGCGGCACCCGGCCGTACCCGCTCTCCAGCGCGCCCTCCTCGGCGATGTCGCCGGTGATCCCCTTCGCCGACCGGACGAGGTGGCGGACCACCGGAAGGGCGTACGCGGACAGGCCGTGCACCCTGTTCGCCGGGTTGACGACGATGACGCCGTCCACCCCCTCACCGTGTTTCGCGGCCAGTCGCAGGGCCAGCGCGCCGCCCATCGACAGACCGGCCACGAACACCCGCGCGCACCGGTCGCGCAGCGCGCGCAGCTCGCGGTCCACCCCCGCGTACCAGTCCGGCCAGCCGGTCGGGGCCAGGTCCTCCCAGCGCGTGCCGTGTCCCGGCAGCAGCGGAAGGGAGACGGTCAGGTCCTGCCCGGCCAGGTACCGGGCCCAGGGGCGCAGCGACTGCGGGGAACCGGTGAAGCCGTGACAGAGGAGCACCCCGACCTCTCCGCCCTCATGGCGGTACGGCTCGGCTCCAGGAAGGAGCGGCACCTTCGGTCTCCCGTCTTCGTCTGTTCTTCATGGGAGGGACGTGTGCTTCACCGTACGCGACCGCACTGACACCGACCAGGGCCGTCGGATCCTTTGCGGCCACTCCGGGTTAAGGTCTGAGCGACACCAACAGGAGGCACTCGCTTGTTGTACGGCGCGATGAAGGTCGCTATCGGGGGACCGCTGAAGGTCACCTTCAGGCCCTGGGTGGAAGGCCTCGAGAACATTCCCGCCGAGGGCCCCGCGATCCTGGCGAGCAACCATCTGTCCTTCTCGGACTCGTTCTTCCTGCCCGCGATCCTCGACCGCAAGGTCACCTTCATCGCGAAGGCCGAGTACTTCACCACGCCCGGCGTGAAGGGCCGGCTGACGGCGGCCTTCTTCAAGGGCGTCGGCCAGCTCCCGGTGGACCGCTCCGGCGGTCGCGGGGCCGGCGAGGCAGCGGTCCGCAGCGGTATCGAGGTACTGGAGCGGGGCGAGCTGTTCGGCATCTACCCGGAGGGCACGCGTTCGCCCGACGGCCGGCTCTACCGCGGCAAACCGGGCGGCCTCGCGCGCGTGGCGCTCGCCGCCGGCGCGCCAGTGATCCCGGTCGCGATGATCGACACCGAGAAGATCCAGCCGCCGGGGAAGGTCCTGCCGAAGGTCATGCGGCCCGGCATCCGGATCGGCGAGCCGCTGAACTTCGACCGCTACCAGGGCATGGAACACGACCGTTTCGTGCTGCGCGCCCTGACCGACGAGGTCATGTACGAGATCATGAAGCTCTCCGGCCAGGAGTACGTCGACATGTACGCGACCGCCGCCAAGCGGCAGATCGCGGAGGCGGCGAAGGCCGACAGGGAAGCGGAGAAGGCCGCGAAGGCGGCTCTCGCGCAGGCCGAGAAGGACCAGGCGAAGAAGGACATGGAGCAGTAGCCGGCCATCGCGGTAGCCGGTGATCAGTAGTCGGCGGTCGGCGGTCGGCGGTAGGCGGTCAGTAGTCGGGGCCCGGGGGCGGGGGACGGATGGCCAGGCGCGAGAGAGTCATGAGGATGTCGGTCGAGCTGCCGCTGTGGCGCGCGCTCGCCGGCTACCGGGTGCTCACCATGCTGTACGCGGTGGGGTTCTTCGCCACCGCCTACGACGGATTCGCCCGTCCCTGGGTCGCCGTCGTCTACTACTGCGTCCTGTTCGTCTGGACCCTGGCCACCCTGCCCAAGGTCGCGAACGCGGCGAGCTGCACCAAGCGCTTCCTCGCCGCCGACCTCACCGTCGCGCTCACCGGCATCATGCTCACGACCGTCGCGGACAGCCACGCACGCATCCAGTCGGGCGGCCCGACGCTGCCCTCGATATGGACCGCCGGCTCGGTGCTGGCGTTCGCCATCAAGGGCGGCTGGCGCTGGGCGGCGTTCGCGTCCACGGCGGTCGCGGTCGCCAACCTGGTCGAGCGCGGCACCCCGGCCCGCGACACCATCCACAACGTGATCCTCGTGTGGGTCGCCTCCATCGCCATCGGCTACGTCGTCGAGGTCGCCCGCGCCTCCGAGCGCACCCTCGCCCGCGCGCTGGAGATCGAGGCCGCGACCCGGGAGCGGGAGCGGCTCGCCCGGGACATCCACGACGGCGTGCTCCAGGTGCTGGCGATGGTGCAGCGGCGGGGCCTGGTCCTCGGCGGTGAGGCGGCCGAACTGGGCCGCATGGCCGGCGAGCAGGAGGTCGCGCTGCGCACCCTGGTGGCCGGCGGCCTGGTGCCCGTGTCCCGGGTGTCGCAGGACGCGGCCGAGGGTGCTTTCGTGCGGGCGGTGGAGGAGCCGGTGGACCAGGCCGGGCCGGTCGACCTGCGCGTACTGCTGGCCCCCTTCGCCGCCGCCCGCGTCAACCTCGCCGAGCCGGGTGCCCCGGTGCTGCTGCCCGGGCCCGCCGCGAAGGAGCTGGCCGCGGCGGTCGGGGCCGCCCTGGACAATGTGCGCCGGCACGCGGGAGGGGACGCCCGGGCCTGGATCCTCGTCGAGGACGAGCCCGGCGAGGTGATCGTCACCGTGCGGGACGACGGGCCCGGCATCCCCGAGGGGCGGCTCGCACAGGCCGAGGGCGAGGGGCGGCTCGGGGTCGCCCAGTCGATCCGGGGCCGGCTGCGCGACCTCGGCGGCAGCGCCGAGCTGGTCTCCACCCCGGGACAGGGCACCGAGGTCGAACTGACGGTGCCGAAGGAGAAGAAGGAGAAGAACGTGCGGCGGGGGAAGGCGGAACAGCGATGAGCAGGCAGCAGGATCCGATCAGGGTCATGGTGGTCGACGACCACCCCATGTGGCGCGACGCGGTCGCCCGGGACCTGGCCGAGGCGGGTCTCGACGTGGTCGCCACCGCGGGCGACGGCGAGCAGGCCGTGCGCCGGGCCAAGGCGGCGGTCCCCGACGTGCTGGTGCTGGACCTGAACCTGCCGGCCAAGCCCGGCGTCCAGGTCTGCAAGGAGGTCGTCGCCGCGAACCCGGCGCTGCGGGTCCTGGTGCTGTCGGCGAGCGGTGAGCACGCCGACGTACTGGAGGCGGTGAAGTCCGGCGCGACCGGCTACCTGCTGAAGTCGGCGTCCACGGAGGAGCTGCTGGACGCGGTGCGCCGTACCGCCATCGGCGACCCGGTGTTCACTCCCGGCCTGGCCGGACTGGTCCTCGGCGAGTACCGGCGGCTGGCCTCCGACCCCGGTCCCACGGCCGGCGGCGGCGACGAACCGAACGCGCCCCGGCTGACCGACCGGGAGACCGAGGTGCTGCGGCTGGTCGCCAAGGGGCTGAGCTACAAGCAGATCGCCGAACGCCTCGTCATCTCCCACCGCACGGTCCAGAACCACGTCCAGAACACGCTGGGAAAGCTCCAGCTGCACAACAGGGTGGAACTGGTCCGGTACGCGATAGAGCGCGGCCTCGACGACGAGTGAAGCGGCGGCCGGGGCGGCCAACTCCCCGGTGATCCACCGGAATTGCACCCGCCGGGGCATATCTGTGTGACCTGGATCACCATTACCGTGACCTTCGTCGGCCAACCGCGGCGAAGGGACACTTCCATGCGCGTAGGAGTACTGACCGGAGGCGGGGACTGCCCCGGCCTCAACGCCGTCATCCGGGCGGTCGTCCGCAAGGGCGTCCAGGAGTACGGCCATGAGTTCGTCGGATTCCGGGACGGCTGGCGGGGTCCCCTGGAAGGGAGGTCGATCCGCCTCGGCATCCCCTCCGTGCGCGGCATCCTGCCCCGCGGCGGCACCATCCTCGGCTCCTCGCGGACCAACCCCCTCAAGGAGGAGGACGGTGTCCGCCGCATCAAGGACACCCTTGCCCGGCAGGAGATCGGGGCCCTCGTCACCATCGGCGGCGAGGACACCCTCGGAGTCGCCGCCCGCCTCTACGGCGAGTACCAGGTGCCGTGCGTCGGCGTCCCGAAGACCATAGACAACGACCTGTCCGCCACCGACTACACCTTCGGCTTCGACACCGCCGTGGGTATCGCGACCGAGGCCATCGACCGGCTGCACACCACCGCCGAGTCCCATATGCGGGTCCTGGTCGTCGAGGTGATGGGCCGTCACGCCGGGTGGATCGCCCTGCACTCGGGCCTGGCCGGCGGCGCCAACGTCATCCTCATCCCCGAGCAGCGCTTCGACATCGAGCAGGTCTGTGCCTGGGTCACCTCCCGCTTCCGGGCGTCGTACGCCCCGATCGTGGTCGTCGCCGAGGGCGCCATGCCCAGGGACGGTGACGTGGTGCTGAAGGACGGGTCGCTGGACTCCTTCGGCCACGTCCGGCTGTCCGGCGTCGGCGAGTGGCTCGCCAAGGAGATCGAGCGCCGGACAGGGAAGGAGGCCCGTACGACGGTCCTCGGGCACGTCCAGCGCGGCGGCACACCGAGCGCCTTCGACCGCTGGCTCGCCACCCGCTTCGGCCTGCACGCCATCGACGCCGTCCACGAGGGCGACTACGGCACCATGGTCGCCCTGCGCGGCACGGACATCGTCCGCGTACCGATCGCCGAGGCCACCGCGAAACTGAAGACGGTGGATCCCGCGCTGTACACGGAGGTCGGAGTGTTCTTCGGCTGACGGACCGCTAACGGGCCGGCCGTGGCTCGGCGCTCACCCGGCCCATCAACTCACGCACCACAAAAGGCCCGTTCAGCGTCAGCACCGACTCCGGATGGAACTGGACCCCGGCGACCGCGTTCATGGGCGCGCCTTCGGCACGACCGGGCCCGCGCAGCGCGTGCACCTCGCCGTTCGCGGCCCGGCTCACCTCCACCCCGTGCGCGGCCAGCTCCCGCAGCGCCTCGTCGTCGCACCGCGCCACGAAGCTGTTGTAGAACCCCACGGTCTCCCGCCGCCCGAACAGGTCCACCGTCGTCTGCGCCCCCTGGTACGGCACCTCCTTGCGTACGACGTCCAGCCCCAGCTCCGCCGCGATCAGCTCGTGCCCGAGGCAGACCCCGAGGACGCCGTGCCGGTGCTCCCTGATCACCCGCGCTGTCAGCTCCCGCAGCGACCGCATCTTCGGATCGGTCGGATCGGACGGGTCACCGGGGCCCGGGCCCAGTACGACAGGCCCCTCGTGCGCGAGCACCGCCGCCGTCAGCCCGGGCTCGTCGTACCGCCGCACGCTCACCTCCAGACCGATCGACCGCAGCACATGCGCGAGCATCGCGGTGAAGGTGTCCTCGCCGTCGACGACCAGCGCGTGCCCGGTCAGCTCCCGCTTCGGCTCCTGCATCCGCAGCCAGAACGGCGCCAGCGAGGCCCGCCGCCCGTCCAGCGCCGCCCGCACCCGGGGATCGTCGGCCAGCCGGGGCCGCGTGCCCTCCGTGCGGGACCTGCCCGGCCGTACACCGAGCGCGGCCAGCACACCCGCCGCCTTCGCGTGCGTCTCCGCCACCTCACCGGCCGGATCCGACCCCCGTACGAGCGTGGCGCCGACCGGCACCCGCAGCCGCCCGGCCGCGTCGATGTCGGCCGTGCGGATGAGAATGGGGGAGTCGAGGGTCTGCGCGCCGCCCGAGTCCCTGCCCAGAAGTGCCAGCGCACCGGCGTAGTACCCGCGCCCACCGGCCTCGTGCCGCTCGATGACCCGGCACGCGTTCTGCACGGGCGAGCCGGTGACGGTCGCCGCGAACATGGTCTCCCTCAGGACCTCCCGCACGTCCAGCGAGGACCTGCCGCGCAGCTCGTACTCCGTGTGCGCGAGATGCGCCATCTCCTTCAGCCTGGGTCCGATCACCACCCCGCCCATATCGCCGACGGTGCACATCATCTTGAGCTCCTCGTCGACGACCATCGACAGCTCCTCGATCTCCTTGCCGTCGGCGAGGAAGTCCAGCAGCCGCTCGGGCGTCGGGCCCTCCGCCGGATACCGGTACGTCCCGCTGATCGGGTTCATCACGACCGTGCCGCCGGACATCCGCACGTGCACCTCCGGGCTGGCGCCCACCAGCGTCCGGTCCCCGGTGTGCACGACGAACGTCCAGTAGGCGCCCCGCTCGCCTTCGAGCAGCCGCCGGAACAGGGCCAGCGCGTCGGCCCGGCCGAACCCCGCGATCCGCCCCTCGTACGTCCGCCGGATCACGAAGTTGGCGCCCTCGCCGCGCCCGATCTCGTCCCGCAGCACCCGTCCGACGATCTCCGCGTACCGCTCGTCGGCCACGTCGAAGCCACCGTCCTCGACGCGCACGTCGTGGGCGGGGAGCTGGGCGAGGGCGTCCGCCAGAGGCAGGACGTGCGTCTCCTCGGGCACCAGCGCCGCCAGCGGGGTGCCGTCGTCGCGGACGTCGAAGCCGCGCTCGCGGATCTGCCGGAAGGGCACGAGCGCCAGGCCCTCCTCGGGAAGGTCGGCGAGCCGGTCGTACGTACCGACCGGGCCGACCAGCACCTCCACCGTGTCCGCGTCATGGCCGGGGGTGCGGCGGCGCAGCAGGGCGAACGGGCGGTCGTCGTGGAGCAGCCGTGCCAGGTCCATGGGGTTCCTCTTCCGTCGATCTCGATCTCGATGGCGATGCCGACAGACGTCGATATCGGTGAGGAACGGCCCCGGACACGCCGAAGGCCGCCCCTCGGGGCGGCCTTCGCGAAGTCCTGCGTACGCGCAGTTCAGTGGGCCGCCTGGGGAGCGGTCCACCACCAGTTCTGGGTCGAAAGCGCGAACATGCGACGCACCCTATCCCACGCGCACCTGAGCGGGAGGGCGTCTCACCTGTCGAGCCGGGCGAAAACGACTCGACACGACCCCGTAATGTTGAGGGCGTGACCGTGAACGCTAAGACCAGCGCGAGCGCTGGCAACACCTGGCGAGACCTGCCCGCGGCGCAGCAGCCCGAGTACCCCGACCCCGAGGCTCTGCGCGCAGTGATCGCGGACCTCGAGTCGTATCCGCCGCTCGTCTTCGCGGGCGAGTGCGACCAGCTGCGCGCCCGGATGGCGGCCGTCGCCAAGGGAGAGGCGTTCCTGCTCCAGGGCGGCGACTGCGCCGAGGCCTTCGACGGCGTGTCCGCAGATCACATCCGCAACAAGCTCAAGACGCTGCTCCAGATGGGCGCCGTGCTGACGTACGCGGCCTCCGTGCCGGTCGTCAAGGTCGGCCGGATCGCCGGCCAGTACTCCAAGCCGCGCTCCAAGGGCACCGAGACCCGCGACGGCGTGACCCTGCCGACGTACCGCGGCGACTCGGTCAACGGCTTCGACTTCGACGAGAAGTCCCGCATCCCGGACCCCGAGCGGCTGAAGCGGATGTACAACGCCTCCGCCTCGACGCTCAACCTGGTGCGCGCCTTCACCACCGGCGGCTACGCCGACCTGCGCCAGGTGCACGCCTGGAACCAGGACTTCGTGAAGTCGTCCCCGTCCGGCCAGCGCTACGAGCAGCTCGCGCGTGAGATCGACCAGGCGCTGAACTTCATGCACGCCTGCGGGACCGACCCGGAAGAGTTCAAGACGGTCGAGTTCTTCTCCTCGCACGAGGCGCTGCTGCTCGACTACGAGTCCGCCCTGACCAGGGTCGACTCCCGCACCGGGCGGCTGTACGACGTCTCGGCGCACATGGTGTGGATCGGTGAGCGCACCCGGCAGCTGGACCACGCGCACATCGAGTTCGCCTCGAAGATCCGCAACCCGATCGGCATCAAGCTCGGCCCGACGACCACGGCCGAGGAGGCGCTGAAGTACATCGAGCGCCTCGACCCGGACCGCGAGCCGGGCCGGCTGACCTTCATCGTCCGCATGGGCGCCGACAAGGTCCGCGACAAGCTGCCCGAGCTGGTCGAGAAGGTCAGCGCCTCGGGCGCGACCGTCGCCTGGATCACCGACCCGATGCACGGCAACACCTACGAGGCGGCCTCGGGTCACAAGACCCGCCGGTTCGACGACGTGCTCGACGAGGTCAAGGGCTTCTTCGAGGTCCACAAGGGCCTCGGCACGCACCCGGGCGGCATCCATGTGGAGCTGACCGGCGACGATGTCACCGAGTGCGTGGGCGGCGGTGACGAGATCTTCGTCGACGACCTCCACCAGCGCTACGAGACGGCCTGCGACCCCCGCCTGAACCGGAGCCAGTCCCTGGACCTGGCCTTCCTGGTCGCGGAGATGTACCGGGACCAGTAGAGACGTAGGTCATGAAGTGGGGCGCGGATCACATACGATCCGCGCCCCACTCCACTTTTGTCGTCACCGAGTGCCGGGTAAGGTTAGGTTAGCCTTATTGATCTCGGCGGGAGGTGGATCCGCGTGTTCGTCTGCAGCTGCTTCGGTGTGACCGAGGCGCAGGTCCAGCAGCACGCGGAGAGCGGCGCCTGCACACCCCGCCAGATAGCCTCCGCCTGCAAGGCGGGCACGGACTGCGGCTCGTGCGTCCGTCGCATCCAGGCGATCCTCGGCCGGGGCACCCTTCCCCGGCGCGACCGCGCCGACCAGGGCAGGCTGGTGGCGGCCGACACCGAGGTGCTCGAAGAAGCCGCCTGAGCCCGACCGCGCCCGGTTCCTGCCGGGTGTCAGCTCTCCGGCTGCTCGATCAGCTGTGCGAGATACAGCGGCTCGCCGAGCTTCTCCACCAGGTCCAGCTGTGTGTCGAGGTAGTCGATGTGGTGCTCCTCGTCCGCGAGGATCGACTCGAAGATGTTCGCGGACGTGACGTCACCCTTCTCGCGCATCACCTTGATCCCGCGCTTCAGCCGGTCGATCGCCTCGACCTCGACCTGCCGGTCGGCCTCGAACATCTCCTTGACCGTCTGTCCGACGCGCACGTGGAACAGCCGCTGGTAGTTCGGCAGCCCCTCCAGGAACAGGATCCGGTCGGTGAGCACCTCGGCGTGCTTCATCTCGTCGAACGACTCGTGCCGCGTGTACTTGGCGAGCTTCGTCCAGCCGAAGTTCTCCTGCATCTTGGCGTGGAGGAAGTACTGGTTGATCGCGGTGAGCTCGCCGGTGAGCTGCTCGTTGAGGAACTCGATGACCTCGGGGTCGCCCTGCATCGCAGAGGCTCCTTCCACGTGGGGGATCGGGGTGGGGAATCGGGGAGGTTGCCGCCGCATGATTGCATCGGCGTCGAAGATCGTCCAGTAAGTGCGTACTTAGTAAGTTAGTGCATGCTTGGTAGCAGTTGCCCGATTCGGGATATGCCCGGTCATGGCTGGTCATGTGCACCGTCCAGGGTCTGTCAGGATGGAGACATGGGGCATCCGGTGGAGCGCGAATCTGGGGAAGAAGCAGTGTCCGAGCTTCCGCCGGGACAGCGACTCCAGCGGGGCTGGCCGGTCACGCACTACGGTCCGGTCCCCAGGTTCCGGCCCGAACGCTGGGAGTTCCGGGTCTTCGGCGCCACCGCCGACGGTGAGAAGCGCTGCTGGAACCACGACGAGTTCACCGCCCTCCCGTACGCGTCCGTCGTGGCCGATCTGCACTGTGTGACGAAGTTCAGCATGCTCGGCGCCGAGTGGGGCGGGGTCCCGGCCCGCACGATCCTGCGGAGCGCACCGCCCGCCCCGAACGTCACCCATGTGATGGTGTGGGCCGAGTACGGGTTCAGCTCGAACCTGCGCCTGTCCGACTTCGCCTCCGAGCGCACGATCTTCGCCACCCACAAGGACGGCGAGCTGCTCACCGCCGAACACGGCTTCCCGCTGCGGCTGGTCGTTCCGCACCTCTACGCCTGGAAGGGCCCGAAGTGGGTCCGCGGCGTCGAGTACATGACCGCCGACCGCCGCGGCTTCTGGGAGGAGCGCGGGTACCACAACCTCGGCGACCCCTGGAAGGAACAGCGCTACTCGTACCAGGAGGGCCCGGGGGACGGGCCGGAACTCTGACGTCCGCGGTACGGCGTCAGCAGTCCCGGAGTTTCTTCAGCCGCTCCACGTCCGCCGCGTGTCCCTCTTTACCGCCGGGCGTCTCGATGATCAGCGGTACGCCCGCGGTGGCCGGGTGCGTCATCAGCTCCCGGAACGGGTCCTCGCCGATGTGGCCGGCGCCGATGTTCTCGTGCCGGTCCTTGTGGGCGCCGGACACGTCCTTGGAGTCGTTGGCGTGGACGAGCTTCAGCCGGCCCTCGCCGACCGTGTCCACCAGCAGGTCGAGGGTCCGGTGCATCCCGGCCGGGCCGGTCAGATCGTGCCCGGCCGCGAAGATGTGACAGGTGTCGAGGCAGACGCCCAGCTTGGGATGGGCGTCCAGCGCCTCGAAGTACGGCCCGAAGTCCCAGGTCCGGGAGCAGAGCGAGGAGCCCTGCCCGGCGGTGGACTCGAGCAGCAGGAACGGGTCGTCGTCGTGGGTCAGCTCGTCCAGCAGCGGAAGCAGGTACTCACGCACCTGCTTCAGCGCCACGGACCGGTCCCGGCCGCCCGTCGCGCTCCCCGTGTGCACGACCACCCCGAGCGCGCCGATCTCCCGCCCGCGACGCAGCGAGTGCCGCATCGACTCCACCGACCTCTCGGCCGTCGCCTCGGTGTGCGAGCCGAAGTTGATCAGGTACGGCGCGTGCACGTACGCCGGGACCGACCGTGCCGCGCACGCCTCCCGGAAGGCCTCGTCCTGCCGCGGATTGCCGACCGGAGTGGCCCAGCCACGCGGATTGGCGACGAACACCTGGACCGTCTCGGCCCCGAGGTCGTGCGCGTAGGACATGCCCACGTCGTGCAGACCGCCGGCCACGGGGACATGACCGCCGATGGGGTTGCGGGAGGGGAAGGGGGATCCGGAACTCACCCGTTCAGGGTGTCATGCCCCCGGACCCCTCCGGTCACCGGATGGTGATCGTGATCGTCGACCCCTTGGGCGCCGACTCGCCGCCCTCCACGGACTGCTTCTTCACGGTGTCGCCGAACAGCCCGAGCAGCCCCCGGTCCTCCTTGACCTCGAACCCGGACTGCTCCAGGAGCGATTTGGCGTCGTCGACGCTCGCGCCGACCACGTCCGGGACCTCGACCATCTGCGGACCCTTGGACAGCGTCAGCGTCACCGTGTCGCCGTCGGCGGCCTCGCTGTCCGCCGCCGGGGTCTGTGCCGCGACCTGGCCCTTGTCGAACTCGGAGTTGATCTGTCCGGGGGCGATCTTCACCTTCAGGCCGGCCTCCTCGAGCTCGGCCCTGGCATCGGCCGGGTCCTCGCCGGTGACGTCCGGGACGTCGACCGGGCTGCCCTTGCTGACCACGATCGAGACCGCGGTGCCCGCCCGGCGCTTCGTGCCCGCCGCCGGGTCGGTGCTGATCACGAAGCCCTTGATGACGTCCTCGCTGAACGCCTTGTCGACCAGCCCCGGCTCCAGACCGTCCGCCTTCAGCAGCTCTTCGGCCTTGTCCAGCCGGGAGCCCTTCACATCCGGCACCTTCACGATCTCCGGGCCGTCGGAGACGGTGAGCGTCACGGAGTCGTGCTTGCGGATCCGGGCGCCCGGCTCGGGGTCGGTGTCCATGACGGTGCCGCGTCTCACCGTGTCGCTGTGCTCGTGCTCGACCTTGCCGACCTTGAGCCCGGCGGCCTCGAGCCGCGTTTTGGCCTGCGCCTCCTTCTGCGTCAGCACCGCCGGGACCTTGGTGAACTGGCCGGAGTTGATGTACCAGACCCCGGCGCCCACACCGAGCACCAGCAGGACGACCGTGACGAGCGCGAGCACGCCGCGCCGGGGCCGTACGGAACGGCGCCGGGGCGGCAGGGGCGGCGGGCTCTGGAACCGCGAGGTGCGGTTGAGCGGGTCCTCGGCGCCGTCGGGGTCGTCCTCGTCGACGGGCAGCGGCCGCGATGGGGGTCCCCCCGCGCGAGCGAAGCCGAGCGCGGGGGAGGTGAGCGAGCGCGGGATCACACTCGTCCGGTCCTCGGCGTTGTGGTGCGCGGCGGAGACGGCCTGCGGAGGCAGCGCGTCCAGCTGCTCCTCGCTGAGCGCGGCGCGCGCCTCCAGCGTCTGTCCGAGCAGCGCGACGGCGTCGTACGCCCGTGCCTCGGGATCGCGGACGGTGGCCGACGCGACGAGCTCGTCCAGTGCGAACGGCAACCCGGGCACCAGGGCCGACGGCGGCGGGACGTCCTCGTGCAGGTGCTTGTAGAGCACGATCGCGGGGGAGTCCCCGTCGTGGGGTTTCTCACCCGTGAGCATCTCGTGGAGGACCACCCCGCACGCGTACACGTCGACGCGGGGGTCGGCGGCACCTGGCTGCTCGATCTGCTCGGGGGCGAGATAGGCGACGGTGCCGAGCACGGCACCCGTGGTGCTGGTCACCGTGTCGACGGACCGCACCAGTCCGAAATCAGCGACCTTGACCCGCCCGTCATCGCCTATCAGCACGTTCTCGGGCTTCATGTCCCGGTGCACGAACCCGGCCCGGTGCGCGGCGCCGAGCGCGGCCAGCACGGGCTCCAGGATGTCGAGCGCGGCGCGCGGCTGAAGCGCCCCGCGCTCGCGGAGCACATCGCGCAGCGTGCATCCGGCGATGTACTCCATGGCCAGATAGACGTACGACCCGTCGGCGCCCTGGTCGAACACCTGGACGACATTCGGGTGGGCGAGCCGGGCGACCGACTTCGCCTCCCGGATGAACCGCTCGACGAACGCCCCGTCGGCGGCGAGCGCCGGGTGCATCACCTTGAGCGCGAGCACGCGGTCCAGGCGGGTGTCCACGGCCCGGTAGACCGTGGCCATCCCGCCGACCGCGATCCGCGCCTCTACGCGATACCGGCCGTCGAGCAGCTGCCCGACCAGAGGGTCCTGAAGGGTCGTGTCCACGCAGGTGAGTGTACGAGCCGCCGCTGACACCTCCGCCGGTTCCACCGCGATCGCAGCGCTACTGGAGCCGACCTGTGACGCAACCCACCGGCCGGGCGACGCCCGTCTCCGAAGACCGGACGGTAGCCGCACGGGGGTCAGAAAGCGGGGCGCTCGGGGTCCAGCACCGCCCGGCCCTCCACGGGAGAGGACGCCTCGGCGAAGTACCGGGGCGGGATCCGGCCGGCCAGCCGGGCCAGTCTTCCCGCCTCGACGCCGGCCCGCATGGCCGACGCCATCCGCTCGGGATCGCGCGCCCGCGTGACCGCCGACGCCAGCATCACTCCCGCGCACCCCAGCTCCATGGCCAGCGCCACATCCGACGCCGTACCGGCCCCCGCGTCCAGGATCACCGGCACACGCGCGTGCTCGACGATCAGCCGGAAGTTGTGCGGGTTGCGGATCCCCAGGCCGGAGCCGATCGGAGAGCCCAGCGGCATCACCGCCGCGCACCCCACGTCCTCCAGTTTCCTGGCCAGCACCGGATCGTCGTTGGTGTACGGGAGCACCGTGAATCCGTCGTCCACCAGCGTCTCCGCCGCGTCCAGCAGCTCGATCGGGTCCGGCAGCAGCGTGCGCTCGTCGGCGACGACCTCCAGCTTGACCAGAGCGGTGCCCAGCGCCTCCCGGGCCAGCCGCGCCGTCAGCACGGCCTCCCCGGCGGTGAAACACCCCGCCGTGTTCGGCAGTACCCGGATACCGAGCCGCTCCAGCACCGACAGCACGGAACCGTGCACCGAGGGGTCCACCCGCCGCATGGCGACCGTCGTCAGTTCGGTGCCGGACGCCACCAGGGCCCGCTCCAGCACGTCCAGGCTGGGCGCACCCCCCGTACCCATGATCAGACGGGACGAGAAGGACATGCCCGCGAGGAGGAAGGTGTCGTCGGCCATGACTTGGCTCAGCCTCCCTGGACCGCGGTGAGGACTTCCACCCGGTCACCGTCGCGCAGAGCCGTCGACGGCCACTGCGCGCGCGGGACGACGGTTTCGTTGAGCGCGGCGGCCACCCCGGAGGGCGCCGCCGTCAGGGACCGTACGACGCTGTCGAGAGCCGTACCGGGAGGGAACTCCCGCCGCTCCCCGTTCACCGAGACGTGCAAGCGGGCGTTCATGCGGACGTTCATGCGGACTGCTCCGAGAGTACGGCGGCGCCGAAGCGCCGGGGCGTGAAGGGACGGGCCTCGTCCGGGAGTTCCCCGGTGGCCAGGACATGCGCCATCGCGTCACCCGTCACCGGCGTCAGCAGCACGCCGTTGCGGTAGTGACCGGTGGCCAGCAGCAACCCCGGCAGCGCCGTCGGCCCGAGCAGCGGCGCGTTGTCCGGGGACCCGGGCCGCAGCCCCGCGCGCGTCTCCGTGAGGGGCAGCTCGGTGATGCCCGGGATCAGCTCATGGGCGTCGCGCAGCAGCTCGTACACGCCCCCCGCCGTCACCGTGGTGTCCCAGCCCAGCTCCTCGCTGGTCGCGCCCACCACCAGCTCGCCGTTCTCCCTGGGGACCAGGTAGACCTGGCTGCCGCGCACCACGGCCCGCACGGTCCGGCTCAGGAAGGGCGCGTAGCGCGGTGGCACGGTCAGCCGCAGCACCTGGCCCTTCACCGGCCGTACGGGAGGCAGCACGTCCCGCGGCACCCCCGCGAGCCGCCCGCTCAGGCTGCCACCGGCGAGCACCACCTGCCCCGCCTCCAGCGCCGTACCGTCCCGTGTGACGACCCCCGCGGCCCGCTCGCCCACCACGGACAGGCGTTCGGCCCACACACGGTGGAAGACCACCCCGGCCCGCTCGCACGCGGCCACCAGCGCCCCGGTCAGCCGCCGCGGGTCGATCTGGTGGTCGCCGTCCACCCGCAGACCGCCGCGCACCCCTGGCGCGAGCAGCGGCTCGAGGCGCCGGCACTCCCGACCGGACAGCCACTCCGACTCCAGTCCCGACTGCTGCTGCAGGGCGTGCAGTTCGCGCAGATGGGCGCGGTCGTCGGAGTCCAGCGCGACCGCGAGCGTGCCGCAGCGCCGGTAGCCGAGGCCGTGTCCGGTCAGCTCCGTCAGCTCGGCCGCGAAGTCCGGATAGCGGCGGGCGGAGGCCAGATTGAGGCCGAGCAGACCCTGCTCGCCGTGGTGCAGTTCCGTGACGGCGGCCAGCATCCCGGCCGCCACCTGGGCTGCCCCGCCGCCCGGCGCCGGGTCGGCCACCGCCGTGGCGAAGCCGCGCTGCGCGGCCCGCCAGGCCGTGACCAGGCCGATGATCCCGCCCCCGATGACGAGGACGTCTGACGTACGCGGAGACGACATGGGCGTCCAGCCCCTCCCTTCGCCGGCATGACCCGGATCAGGTTCGTACGGTCGGAGGCCGCCAGCCTCCCTCTCAGCCCGGTGCGTCCGGACTCCCGCGAGTGCTCTACGTTGGCCACCCTAGCCGGACGCCGCGCACCTCGGTAAGGGAGCCTTTGCCCATGCCCATACCCATGCCCAGGCCCGTCTCGCTCGACGGCCTCGTCCTCGCCCCCGTCGCCGACCAGGCGCCGGGCCAGGTCGGCACCCGCACCCGCTTCACGTACCACGAGCGCGGCGGCGAGATCTGGGCGGAGTACACGGGCGGTGACGTCGTACGCGGGCATCTTGTGGGTACCCGGGAGGGGGACCGCCTCGACTTCCGGTACGTACAGCTCAAGCACGACGGGACGACGTCCTCGGGGCACTGTGTGTCGACGGTCGTGGAGCTCGCGGACGGACGGGTACGGCTCGAGGAGGCCTGGGCGTGGGAGTCGCAGGAGGGCAGCGGCACCAGCGTTGTGGAGCAGGTCACGGCGCACGACGGCTGACTGACGATTCGTCAGCCGCCTAAGGTGATCAGGTGAGTGAGCAGAGGCAGGAAGAAGGCGGCCCGTCCGGGCGGCGCGTGGTGGTCGTCGGCGCGGGCATGGCCGGGGTCCAGACCGCCGTCGCCCTGCGCGAACAGGGCTTCGACGGCACGGTGACGCTGATCGGCGCGGAGCCCCACCAGCCCTACGACCGGCCCCCGTTGTCCAAGGCCGTGCTGCTCGGCAACGCCGAGGGCTCCGCCTTCGACGTCGACTTCGAGGGCCTCGGCATCGACCTCGTGCTCGGCCGCGAGGTCGACGGCCTTCGCCCGGCCGACCACGAGCTGGACACCGGGGCCGGGCCCGTCCCGTACGACGTCCTCGTCCTCGCCACCGGAGCCGAACCGGTCCGGCTGCCCGGCGCCGAGGGGGTGCCCGGCGTGCACCTGCTGCGCACCCTGGACGACGCCGAACGGCTACGGCCGGTCCTCGCCCAGCAGCACGACGTCGTGGTCGTCGGCGCCGGCTGGATCGGCGCCGAGTTCGCCACGGCCGCGCGGGAGGCCGGCTGCGCGGTCACCGTCGTCGAGGCCGCCGACCGGCCGCTGGCCGGGGCGCTGCCCGCCGAGGTCGCCGCCCCGATGGCCGCCTGGTACGCCGACAACGGCACCGTGCTGCGCACCCACGCACGCGTGGAGCGCGTCGAACCCGGCGCGGTCGTCCTCGACGACGGCTCGCGGCTGCCCGCCGGCGCCGTCGTGGTCGGCATCGGCGCCCGCCCCGCCACCGCCTGGCTGGCCGGCTCCGGCATCGCGCTGGGCGCCCACCGGGAAGTCGTGGCCGATGCCCACCTGCGCACCTCCCTGCCCGACGTGTACGCGGTCGGCGACTGCGCCTCCTTCCCCTCGGGGAGGTACGGCGAGCGGCTCCTCGTCCACCACTGGGACAACGCCCTCCAGGGACCGCGCACGGTCGCGGCGAACATCATCGGCACGGCCACCGACGAGCCCCCGGCCGTCTACGACCCCGTCCCGTACTTCTGGTCCGAGCAGTTCGGCCGCTTCGTCCAGTACGCCGGGCATCACGCCGACGCCGACCGCGTCCTGTGGCGCGGCGACCCGTCCGGTCCGGCCTGGACGGTCTGCTGGCTGCGCGAGGACCGGGTGGTCGCCCTGCTGGCCGTGGGGCGGCCGCGCGACCTCGCCCAGGGCAGGCGGCTGATCGAGGCGGGCACGCCCATGAACCCACGGCTCCTCGCGGACCCGGCGCGGCCGATGAAGGCGGCGACGGCCGAGGCCTGAACCCCTGGTCGGACCGTCCCGGCTTCCGACTGTCAGCGGCAGATGGCAGGCTTGTTCCCGTGACCGAGATTGACGCAAAGACCGATGCTCTAGTCCCCGCCTGGCTCACCGTGCCCGACATCGCGGAGATGCTCGATTCCGACGTGATCCGCGTCCGGCAGCTGATCAAGGACGGCCAGCTCATCGCCGTGCGCCGTGGCGAGAACCGCGCGCTGCACATCCCCGCCGCCTTCATCGACGGGGACAAGGTGGTGAAGGGCCTGGTTGGGACCCTGACCCTGCTGCGGGACGACGGCTTCAAGGACGAAGAGATGCTCGAGTGGCTCTTCACCCCCGACCCGAGCCTGCCAGGCACGCCCGCGCAGGCCCTGAGTGAGAATCGCGGCACGGAGGTGAAGCGCCGCGCCCAGGCGCTCGCCGTCTGACCCGCGTATTCGAACCGATCCGGTGTGCGGGGGCGCTCGCTCCCGTACGCCACCGCCCTGGGGGACTTCCGTATGCCCGACACCGCCCGCGCCCGGCTGGCCGGCGCCCTGCTGTACCTCTGCACGGACGCCCGCACCCGCCAGGGTGACCTCCCGGAGTTCCTGGACGCTGTCCTCGCGGGCGGTGTCGACATCGTCCAGTTGCGTGACAAGGGCATGGAGGCCGCCGAGGAGCTGGAGCACCTCGAGGTGTTCGCCGACGCCTGCGCCCGGCACGGCAAGCTGCTCGCGGTCAACGACCGCGCGGACGTCGCGCACGCGGCCGCCGCCGGCGTACTCCACCTCGGGCAGGGCGACCTGCCGGTCCCCGCGGCCCGCGCCATCCTCGGCGAGGACATCCTCATCGGCCGCTCCACGCACGCGGAGGCGGAAGCCGGGGCGGCCGCCGTCCAGGAGGGGGTCGACTACTTCTGCACCGGCCCGTGCTGGCCCACCCCGACCAAACCCGGCCGGAGCGCCCCCGGCCTGGACCTGGTCCGGCACACGGCCTCCCTCGCCACCGACCGCCCCTGGTTCGCCATCGGCGGTATCGACCTCGGCAACCTGGACGAGGTGCTGGCGGCCGGCGCCCGCCGGGTCGTCGTCGTCCGGGCGATCACGGACGCGGACGACCCGGGTGCCGCGGCCACGGAGTTCGCGAAGCGGCTGAGCGCCGCGTGACCAGGCCGTACCGCTGTCCAAGGGATGGACAACAAGTCGACAATCCGGGCAAATGTCCCGCATGCGGTTGGGGGACGGGCCACCCCTGACTAACCTGCCCGTATGGCCTCAGGAACCGCATCCACCAGGACGGACCGCGCGCGTACCGTGCGCGACATCCTGGCGACCGGCAAGACGACGTACTCGTTCGAGTTCTACGCGCCGAAGACCGCCAAGGGTGAGCGGAGCCTGTGGAACGCGCTGCGCAGGGTCGAGGCGGTCGCCCCCGACTTCGTCTCGGTGACGTACGGGGCCGGCGGCTCCACCCGGGCGACCACGGTCAGGGAGACCGAGCAGATCGTCGCCGACACCACCCTCACGCCCGTCGCGCACCTCACCGCCGTGAACCACTCCATCGCGGAGCTGCGCAACATCATCGGCCAGTACGCCGACGCCGGGATCCGCAACATGCTCGCCGTGCGCGGCGACCCGCCCGGCGACCCCATGGGCGCGTGGGTGCCGCACCCCCGGGGCCTCACGTACGCCGCCGAACTCGTCCAGCTCATCAAGGAGTCGGGCGACTTCTGCGTGGGCGTCGCCGCCTTCCCCGAGATGCACCCCCGCTCCGAGGACTGGGACACCGACGTCTCGCACTTCGTCGACAAGTGCCGGGCCGGCGCGGACTACGCCATCACGCAGATGTTCTTCGAGCCCGAGTCGTACCTGCGTCTGCGCGACCGGGTCGGGGCGGCCGGCTGTGTGACTCCGGTCATCCCCGAGGTCCTCCCGGTGACGAGTGTGAAGATGCTGGAGAGCCTGCCCAGGCTCAGCAACGCCCACTTCCCGGCCGCCCTGAAAGAGCGGATCCTCACAGCCAAAGACGATCCGGCCGCTGTACGCTCCATTGGCATCGACTTCGCCACGGAGTTCTGCGCTCGGCTACTGGCCGAGGGAGTGCCCGGACTGCACTTCATCACGCTCAACAACTCCACGGCGACGCTGGAAATCTACGAGAACCTGGGCCTGCACCACCCGCCGCAGGCCTAGACCGGTCGCACCGGTATACGACACACTGCGTAGCGGCCACTGGGAGAGGGGCGTACATGGGCTGGACGGTCCTCTACATCGCGTTTGGCTTCGTCGCGCTGTGGCTACTCGGCGAGGTTCTGCTGCAGTACAAGGCGCGGCTGCGCTGGCGGCTGCTGGCCTTCGTCGGCTTCCTCGGCGTCGTCCTCGGTGTCCTGATCCCGTCGGTCGTCGTCATCGCGCTCGGCGCGGCCGCCTTCGCGGTCGGCCAGACCTACGTCACGCTGTCGTTCCGGCGCGGCTTCGCCGAGGGCTGGGCCTTCCGGCGCGGGGACGCGGACACGGACGGTGACGACGGGGCCGTCACCAAGCGCCGCCGCGGCAAGGCCGAGCGCAAGGACCCGACACTCCAGGTCTCCGGCCTGGAGACGGGCGAGGCCGGATTCGGCGCCGGCCCGCGGTACGGCGCCGACAACCTGGCGTTCGGCCAGGACGGGAACGCCTTCGGCGACAAGAGCGCCCTCGGTGACGAGGACTACGACCGCGACGACGTCTTCACGCCCACGGCCCGCGCCGCCGAGTCCACGTCCGTCTACGAGCCGCAGCCCATGCCCGACGACACCGGCTCCTACGGCGTCTACAGCGATGCCGCGTACGCGGCCGCGACCGGCCAGGGCCAGTCGCAGGGCCAGTCCCAGGACCAGCCTCAGGGCCAGCCTCAGGACCAGTACGCGACGGCCGCCCAGGGCGCCGACCAGAACTACGGGTACGACAACACGTACGCCGGGTACCACCAGCAGCAGTACGGCTACGACGCCACCGGCGAGCAGCAGTACGCGGCCTACTCCGACCCGTACATCGGCACCCAGACCTACGGCGGCGGCTCCTACGACGGCGGTTACGGCCAGCAGCAGTACGGACAGCAGGGCTACGGCCAGGAGCAGTACGGCACCGGCGGCTACGGGGAGACCCCGGCCGGCGGCGTCTGGGTCCCGCAGCAGCGCAACACCGACGACCCGCTCGGCGGTGAACTCCCGCCCGAGCAGCAGCAGTACCCGTACCAGGGTGACGGGCAGCAGCAGGGGCACCAGGGCAACGGCTACGACGAGCAGTACCGGTTCTGACGGCCGCGTTCCCCTCGGCACGCGCCCTGCCGGGCGCTGCGGGTGTCGCCGCGGTTCACTGTGAGCCGCGGAACTGCGGGCCCTCCACGATCAGTCCGGACACCAGCGCACCCGACATGCCCGAGTGCGGCAGCCCACCGCCCGGGTGCGACCAGCCGCCGACGGTGAACAGGCCTTGCAGACCGGTGGAGTTGGCGGGATGCAGCAGGCGCCCCCCGGCCGCCGCCAGCGTCGGCGCAGGGACCGATCCGCCCGCCGCGCCGGTCTCCCGCGCGATGTCGGCGGGGGTGCGCACCTCACGCCACAGAACGCGGTCGCGCAGACCGGGGACGGCTCGCTCGGCGACGGCCACCAGTGCGTCCACGTGCTCGTCGTGGATCTCCGACCCGGCGGGGACCACGGCACTGAGCGTGACCGCCTCATGGTCGGCGTCAGGGACCAGGGCCGGGTCGTCGGGCCGCAGCACCGTCGTCGTCGGCCGCGCGGGCACCGACGGCGTCGCCCCGAAGAGACTCGCCAACTCCGCGTCGCGGTCCTGTGTGTGCACCACCGTCCGGTGCGCGGCTCCCTCCGGCCGGGCGCCGCGCAACGCGAGCAGTACGGTCAGCCGGCTCGGAAGGCCTCCCTGCGGGGCGACCTCGCCGTCCGCGCGGGCGGGCAGGCCGTCCACGCCGCCGGGGGCGACCACGAAGTCCGCCTCCCGTGCCGCGCCTTCGGCGAGCTCCACGCCCGCCACCCGGCCGTCCTTCTCCAGGATCCGGACGACCCCGGCGCCGAAGACGAACTCCACCCGGCGGGCCAGGCACCGCTCGTAGACCGCGCGCGCCAGCTCCCGCATCCCCCCACGCACGTACCACATGCCGAAGGCGTGCTCCATGTACGGCAGGACGGCCGCGCTCGCCGGGGTGACCCGCGGGTCCAGGCCGTACGCGAGCGCGTGGCCCTCGACCAGCGCGGCGAGCCTGGGGTCACGCAGCTCCCAGGCGCCGACCTCGGCGAGGGTGCCCGCCGCGCGGGTGCGCAGCAGCCGCTTGTGCGGGACCGCCGGGTAGGGCTCGCGGGCGGCAAGCACCGACCAGTCGGGCCACAGGGGCTCCTCCAGGAGCGGCCGGCGGGTGCGGTCCCAGGCCTCCCGGGCCCGGACCAGGAAGTCGCCCCAGCGCTGCCCGGCGTGCGCCCCGAGCGCCTCGTCCAGCGCCGCGACGACGCCCGCGCGCGAGGCGTTCGGCAGCGCCACCTCGGTGCCGTCCGCGAAGACGTGCCGCGCGGACGGATCGACCTGGACCAGCTCGACGCGGTCCTCCAGCGACTCCTTGCCGGTCTTGACGAAGAGGTCGCGGTAGACGGCGGGGAGGGGCAGCAGACCGGGACCGGTGTCGAAACCGAAGCCGTCCCGCTCGAAGCGGCGCACCGCTCCGCCGTACGTCGTCGTACGTTCGTACACCGTCACCCGGTGGCCCGCGACGGCCAGCCGGGCGGCCGCCGTCAGCGCGCCCATCCCGGCGCCGATCACCGCAATCCCTGCCATGCCCGTGACTTTATCGGCCGCCACCGACAGTCACCCGATCAGCCCGGTGGCGGCGGCCACGGGTGCCGGCCGAGCCGGCGTTCCTCGCGCCGTTGCCCCCTGCGCCGCAGGAACCGGCGGATCCGTGAGACGAGGAGGAACAGGATCAGCAGCCCGGCCAGCAGCAGGGCTCCCGCGAGGACCGAGGCGGCGACCGGATGGAAGATCGCGAACGTCACGACCCCGGCGACCCCGAGATCCTCGGCCAGGCTCACGATCACGTTGCTGAACGGCTCCGGCGAGGTGTTGACCGCCATCCGGGTGCCGGCCTTGACGGCATGGCTGGCCAGCGCCGTCGAACCGCCGAGCAGGCCGGCCGCCACATCGGAGAGCGAACCGCTCTGCCCGGCGAGCAGTGCGCCCACCCAGGCCCCGGCCGCCGGCCGGACGACCGTGTGCACCGTGTCCCACGCCGAGTCCAGGTACGGGATCTTGTCGGCGACCGCCTCGCACAGGAACAGGACGCCCGCGGCGATGAGCACTTCGGGGCGCTGCAGGGATTCGGGGACGTCGTCGCTCAGTCCGGTCGCGCCGAACACGCCGAGGAGCAGCACCACCGCGTAGGCGTTGATGCCGCTGGCCCAGCCGCTGGTGAACACGAGGGGGAGTACGGACACGGACGTGATCGTAACCAGTCGGCCGCTCGGCGTCCTGGGGATGAGTGCGCAGCGCTGAGCATGCGTACCTAGTGGGTGAGTTGAGTACGCGCACGGATGGGGGCGGACCTGCGCGGACGGGAGAGTGGTGGCACGGAAGGGGGCGCGGCTCCGGCACCGGCGACACGGGGCGCCGGAACGGAGCCGCCCTCGATCCGCTCCTTCCGCCGGCTGGTCAGGCGGGAGCGAGACGCGGGGGGCACCCCGGGGGAACGACCGCACGGGGGAACGACGGGGGACAACGGGGGAGGGACGGGGGGAACGGGGGAGCACGAGAGAGCGCCGGTCCGAGGCGGCCCACGGGGGACGTGGCCACCGCGGACCGGCGCTTTCGTGTGCGGTGCGGTCGTCGCCGAACGCGCGCGTGCGAGTTGCATGCGCGGCGGGCGACGACCACGACGGCCGGCCTGCCGCGGCGTCGATGGGGGCGCATGCGCCGATGACTTCCGGTGGCCACCGCTGACTAACGGTTACCGCTGACCCGCCCCTGGAGCAGCCGGGACAGCGCCGCGTGGACGTCGTCCAGGGACCGCTCCGGCTGGAAGGCCTGCCAGTCCAGCGCGGCCACCAGCACCATGCCCACCAGCGCGGCCGCCGTCAGCTGAACATCGATCTCGTCGCTGAACTCGCCGGTCTCGACGCCCTCGCGCAGCACCCCCTCGACGACGGCCACCGCCTCCTGCCGGACCACCATGAGCGTGGACTGCCAGGCCCGGTTGGTGCGCCACAGCTCGGCCACGTAGAGCTGGGTGAAGGACGGGTAGCGGTCGATGAAGACGAGGCCCGCGCGGACCATCGCGTCCAGGGCGTCGACCCTGCTGCCGCCCTCCCGGTCCGTGCGCTCGGCCGCCTCTCGCAGCGAGGCGGTGAGGAGGCCCACGCCGTGCCTCAGCAACTCCTCGAAAAGGACCGACTTGCTCGCGAAGTTGTAATAGACCGTGCCCTTCGCGACGCCGGCCCGTTCGGCGATCTCGTCCACTGTCGTGGCGGAGAAGCCCTGCTCGGCGATGAGCGTGACGGCTGCCTCGTAGAGCTTCTGCCGGGTGGCCTCGCGGCGGGTGCGGCCGCCCGGGGTGGTGCTGCTTTCCATGGTCCTGATTGTCACAGGAACCCCGCCCGCCGGATGCCGGATCCTCACAGGCTCAGCTCCGGGTGCAGCCGGTCCATGGTCCACACCTGGCGGCGCCGCGCCGACAGGGCGGTCAGCGCGAGGGCCCCCAGGGTGAACGCGGTGAGCACCACGCACGCGTGCCAGACCGGTCCCTGGCCGCCGCCGGTGATGAGCCTGCGCAGCGCCTCGACGACGTAACTCATCGGCAGGAAGGGGTGGATGGCGTTGAAGAAGCTGGGGCTGGTCTGCACCGGGTAGGTACCGCCCGCCGAGGTCAGCTGGAGCATCAGCAGAGCGAGTACGAGAATCCGGCCGGCCGCCCCGAAGCGCGCGTTGAGCCACTGCACGAGGGCCGCGAAGCACGCCGCCACCAGGAACAGGAAGCCCACCGTGCCGGCCGCGTGCGTCATCTCCAGGCCGATCGCCCAGTGCAGCACGGCCATCAGGGCCGTCGTCTGGAGCACTCCGATCGCGACCACCGGCAGCCAGCCCGCCAGCGCGATCCGCCATGCCGGGGCGCCTGCGGCGAGCGCGCGCCGGTTCATCGGCGCGATCAGCATGTACGCCACCATCGCGCCCACCCACAGCGACAGCGGGATGAAGTACGGGGCGAACCCGGTGCCGTAGTTGGGCGCCTTGTGCAGGTCGTGGGAGGCCAGCTGCACGGGGTCGGCCATGACGGCGGTGCGCGCGTCGCGCTGCTGTGCGTCGTAGTCGGGGATCTGCCCGGCGCCGTCGTGCAGGCCGTCGGCGAGCTTTCCGGAGCCGTCGGAGAGCTTGAAGATGCCGCCGTTGAGGTCCTGGGCGCCCGTCTCCAGCTTGGTGACGCCGGCGTCCAGGTCGACGGACCCCGTCTTGGCCGTGCCGATCCCGGTGTGCAGCGTCTTGGCGCCCTTGGCGACCTTCGCGGCACCCGTGTTGAGCGCGTTGACCTGGGTCACGGCGGCGTTCAGGTCCTCGGAGAGGTGCGGGGAGCTGTCGGCGAGCGACTGCGCCTGCTTCTGGAGGGTCGCGAGGTTCGTGCGGAGTGTCTTCAGGTCGCCGTCCTGGTCGGCGACGAGGGTGTTGAGGTCGTCGGCGACCTTCGCCACGTCGGCGGCCGCGTCCTTGGCCTTCTTCAGGTCGGCGCATGCGGTGTCGGGCAGCACCGGCGTCTCGCAGCGCGCCTCGTAGATGACGGCGAGCGCGTCCGAGGCCGTGTGGGCGCCCTCGGCGGCGGTGGGCGCCCTCTTGACCAGGGTCGCGAGGTTGTCGCGGATCACCTTGGCGGAGTCGGCCACCAGCTGGGCGGTGTCCCCGATGGTCTTCTCGTTGTCCCTGACGAAGGGCCCCAGGGTGTCGGCGACCCCGTTGACCTTGTCGGCGAGCCTCTGGGTGCCGTCCGCGACCTTCTGCGACCCGTCCTCCAGGTCGTCGGCGCCCTTGTCGAGCTTCTTCAGGCCCTTCGCCAGTTTGCCGCTGCCGTCCTTTGCGTCGCTCAGCCCGTCGGCGAGGTCCTTGGAGCCCTTCTCTGCCTTCCCGATGCCGCCGGTGAGGTCGTCGGCCCCGTCGGCGGCCTTCGCGGTCGCGCCGTGGATGTCGGAGAAGGAGACGAAGATCTTGTCCAGGAAGGACCGCGAGGCCTTGGTGGACGCGGCCGTGCGCACCTCGCTGAAGACCGTGCGCGAGATCTGCCCGACGATGTAGTTGTTCGCGTCGTTCGTGCGCACCTGGAGGGCGCTCGTCTCGGGGGAGTCGCCGGCGCTGGAGGCGATCCGCGTGCTGAAGTCGGCCGGCATGGTCAGCGACAGGTAGTACTTGCCGTCCTCCACGCCCGCGCGTGCCTCGGCGGCACTCACCTCGCGCCAGTCGAACACCTTGCTGTCGCGCAGGCCCTTGGTGATCTCGTCCCCCGCGCTGATCCGCTTCCCGTCCGCGGTGGCCCCCTTGTCGTCGTTCACGAGCGCCACGGGAATGCGGTCGAGACGGCCGTACGGGTCCCAGAAGGACCACAGGTACAGCGCGCCGTACAGCAGGGGCAGCAGCAGAAGCGCGACGAGGGCGGCCCGGGGGAGCCTGCCCCGCCCGAAGCGCCGCAGCTCAAGCGCGGCCAGTCTCGGCGATCGCATCCGACTTCTCCTCTTCCTGCTCGACGCCGGCGGACCTGGTGGACCGGGCGGACCTGGTGGACTCGCCGGCCTGGGTGGACTCGGCAGGCCCGGCGGCCTCGGTGGAACGGGTGGGCCTGGTGGCCTTGGTGGCCTTGTCGGCCACGGCTGACCCGGTGGATTCGCCGGCCGAGTCGGACCCGGCAGCCCCGGTGGGGTCGGCGGCCGCGGCGTCGTCGTCGCGCCTGGCAGACCCGGCAGGTTCGCCGGCCGCGTCGGACTCGGCGGCGGTCCGGTCGGCGGGCTCCGTGACGGTGTCCCCAGGGGGCCCGGCAGCGGTCTTCCGGTCCGCCGGGACGGCGTCCGAGCCCGTGGAGACCGTGACGGTGCCCTCGGGGGCCTCGCCGCACACGGCGAGGACCGTCGTCCCCGCCTCGGCGAGGGACCTGAGCAATACCCAGACCTCCTCCCGCTCGGCGTCCGTCAGCTTCAGGTCGACGTCGTCGACGGCGAGCAGCCCGGGGCGCCCGATGAGTGCCAGCGCCACGGACAGCCGCAGCGCCTCGAGCCGCTCCAGGTCGCGGACGGCGGTCCGTGACCTCTTGGGCAGGGCCTCCTGGTCGAGCCCGGCGGCGGCGAGCGCGGTGTCGATCCGCAGCCCCACCCCGGCCGCCCGCTCCGCGCGAGGCCGCAGCATCTCCCTTACGGGGCCGCCGAACCGCCGCTCAAGCAGGGCCCGTTCGCGCAGATGCTCCCCGACGGTCAGGGCGGGGTCCAGGTCGGTCACGCCGGCGACGTGCGCGAGTGCGCCGATCCGCCGCGCGGCGGCCAACTGCTTCGGCAGCCGTGCCCCGCCCACGGTCGCCGTCCCCTCGGTGGCCTTCATCCGCCCGGTGAGAGCGAGCAGCAGGCTGGTCCGGCCGGAGCCGGAGGGCCCCTTGACCGCGATCAGCGAGCCCGGCTCCGCGTCGACTCCGATACCCCGGAACGCCCATCCGCGAGGGCCTCGGAGCCCGAAGCCGTCGGCGGTGACACCGACTCCGTCCACAGGTCCCCCTGGTTGACGACAATTTGAACTGACTGGTCAGTGCAAAAACTAACCCGAACCTTCGATCGAAGCAAAAGCCCAGGTCAGAATGGATTGTCAGTGGCATACCGCACGATGGGGACATACGGCAGCCCGTATCGGACGTGCCGTCACACAGACGACAGGAGGTTCGTCATGGCCACCTACCACGCAGCCGCCGCAAACCGGCGCCGCGCCCCCGGCCCTGCCCCCTCACTGAACGGCCCCGCGAGCGACGTGCACCCCGTGCTGCGCCGCACCACGGCCCCGCCCGCCGCCCTCGACCTGCTCGCCCAGGCCCGCGCCGGGCTGGACGAGGCGGCCGTCCTCGACACCCCCAACGAGCGCTACGCGACGGCCCATCTCGCGGCCCTGCGCACCGCGGCGGCCGTGCTCGCCGCCCGGGGCCGCCCGGATCCCTCCCCCCGCCGTCGGGCCCGGATCCGGAGCGCATGGGAAGTGCTCCCCGAGATAACGCCCGAACTCACCGAGTGGAGTGCGCTGTTCGCCTCCGGGGCCCGGCGCCGCGCCCGGGCCGAGGCGGGCATCCAGGGCGCGGCCACCCGCCGGGACGCCGACGACCTGATACGCGACGTGGCGATGTTCCTCCGCCTCGTCGAGCGCATGCTGGTGCTCCAGCCGGTCCTTCCGCAGCCGCGCCAGGAGGGGGACGAGCCGGACGGCTCCGGTGCGGTGCGCGACCTGCCGGACACGGGCTGACATGCGCCGCCGCCGTGGCGCACCACCGTGACCGGGCAAGGTGCGGAGGCAATAGGGTGGAAGACGCCTGAAGCCTTCCCTGCGCCCACCCGCCCGCTCTGCGGGCCGGACCGGGGGCGGGGGCGGCAGCCCGTTCGCTCCGCCGCGCAAGAGGCGGTGCCGCGCCGAGGAGTCAACTGCCGTGTCGGACCCGATGCGCCCGCCCGTCTCCCCCCACCGCCCTGGCACGACGTCGCAACGCTCCGACGCCCTTCGACCCCGCGCCGCGCTCCGTACCGCCGTGGTCTGGGAGGTCCTCCAGGACGCCCTCGACCGCCGGGTCAAGGCGACCGGGCGGGAGTCGCTCGACGTCCTCGACACCGGCGGCGGCAGCGGCAACTTCGCGGTGCCCGTAGCCCTCCTCGGGCACCGGGTCACCGTCGTCGACCCCAGCCCCAACGCGCTGTTCGCCCTGGAGCGCCGTACCGCCGAGGCCGGTGTCGCCGACCGGGTGAAGGGCGTCCAGGGCGACGCCCACGGGCTGTTCGACGTGGTGGAGCGGGGCGGCTTCGACGCGGTCCTGTGTCACGGCGTCCTGGAGTACGTCGACGACCCGGCCGAGGGTGTCCGCAACGTGGTGGCCGCGCTGCGCTCGGAGGGTGTTCTCAGCCTGCTCGCCGCCGGCCTCGGCGGAGCCGTGCTCGCGCGCGCCCTCGCCGGCCACTTCAAGGAGGCCCGCCAGGCACTCACCAGCCCGGACGGGCGGTGGGGCGCCGGCGACCCCGTGCCGCGCCGCTTCACGGCCGAGCAGCTCACCGAGCTGGTCGAGGGCGCGGGCCTCCGGGCCGGGTCGGTGCACGGTGTGCGGGTCTTCGCCGATCTCGTCCCCGGGGTGCTCGTGGACACCGAGCCCGGCGCCCTGGAAGCGCTGCTGAAGCTCGAGGAGGCCGCCGCCGCACTCCCCGCCTTCCACTCCGTGGCCACCCAGCTTCACGTGTTGGCGGAGACGCGGGGGGCAGACGGGACCTGAGTGCCTCCCGGGGCGCGCCGCTGATCAGGGGCTTGGCCGCGCATGGAGTACGCCACAGGCCCCCCGTTCGGGCGCTGTGCGCCGTATGATCGAGGGAGACCGCCCGGCATGACGGGTCGGCCGCTGGGGAATCTAGTCCTCAGCGAGCCGGGACGTCCATGGCGGGCATCGGTTGGCCAATTGGCGTAGAGGGGCGGGTTTCACGGGGGCGATTCCCTGCCTATCCTGAAGGGACCCCCCGGGTCGCCCCCGGCGACTGCACGATGAGGAGGACTCCGTGCCGCTCTCGGAGCACGAGCAGCGCATGCTCGAGCAGATGGAGCGAGCGCTGTACGCCGAAGATCCCAAGTTCGCGTCGGCGCTCGAGGGAAGCGGGCTGCGTACGTACACCCGGCGGCGGGTCTACCAGGCGGTCGCAGGCTTCCTCGTGGGTATCGCGCTCCTCATGGCCGGTATGGTCGCCAAGCAGGTCTGGCTGAGCGTGATGGGTTTCCTTGTCATGCTGGGCTGCGCGGTTCTCGCGGTGACCGGCTGGCGCAAGGCTCCCAAGCCGGGCGAGCAACCGGCGGCAGGAGCCCCGGGCGCCGTGCACACTCGCGGTCAGGGTCGGCAGAAGCGCTCCGTGATGGACCGGATCGAGCAGCGCTGGCAGCGCCGCCGTGACGAGCAGGGCGGTCACTGACACCGCGGCACCACCCACATACGAACCACGTCGAACGTCGAGGGGCTGCAAGTATTATG